>CAZUIY010000394.1:0-8115 GCA_964619975.1 uncultured Gemmatimonadales bacterium | reverse complement strand
ACGAACCCCAGAAACCCCGCAATGCTTCGATCCACCGAGAGCTTCCGCATCCAGATCGATTCGATTTCCGTCAGCGGGATCTCGACCCTCTCCCCCAGCGTGTACCGCATCTGCCGATCCGCTCCCCGGTCGTACACGATGCGACCGACTATGGCGCCCCTTTCCAGTCTCGGCTCCGCTACCCGGATCGGCTCCCCCGTCCGCCGGACCACCTCCACGTAGCCTGGATCCTCCCGCTGGAAGGCCGTCGTGTCGGGTGGTATCGGGACGTAGTGGTGACACGCCTGAATCAAGAGCAGAATGATGGAGGCGAAGCGGACTCGGTGCGGCACGTGGACCCGACCCGGCTGGAGACGATGACCCACTCAATTTAAACCAATCCAAGCGGTCGCAAGCGAAGCCTTGCCTGATCGTCTCCACCTTCTTACCATTGGTAAGGCGCCCTCAGAGGAGGACCCATGCCACGCGCGACATTGACCACCAAGGGCCAGATCACGATCCCGAAATCGGTGCGGGACCGGCTGCACCTGAACCCCGGCGACCGGGTGGATTTCACCATCGAACCCGGGGGCGAGGTGACCCTCCGGCCGGCCACGCTCGACGTCCGCGACCTCGAGGGCGTCCTCCGTCGGCCGGGGGCGAAACCGGTGTCCGTGAAGCGGATGCGGGAGGCGGTGAGGAAGCGCGCCTCGGGACAGCGGTGATCGGCCTCGACACGAGCGTCCTCGCCCGTTACCTGATCCAGGACGATCCCCGGCAGTCGGCGCGCGCCTCCGAGCTCGTGAACTCCGCCGTGGACGACGGGGAGCTCCTCTTCGTCAGCGCGATCGTCCTCTGCGAGCTCGTGTGGGTCCTGGAGTCCGCCTACCGATACGGGAAGGATGCCATCGCCGGCGTGATCGGCAACATCCTGGAAGCCGATCAGATGGTGGTCGAGGACCGGGACGACGCACGCGCCGCCCTGAAATCGTACCGGCGTGGGAAGGCCGACTTCTCGGACTACCTGATCGGCGCCAGAGGCCACACCCAGGGCTGCGAGCGCACCGTGACGTTCGACCGGGCTCTGAGGGGCGAAGAGGGGTTCGAGCTGCTCACCTGAACATCTGCCTGTGCCCTACCAGTCTTACACCACGCACGCGATGTCCGTGACCTTCCGTCCGCCGGAAAAGCTGAGAGAGACATAGTTGCAGTAGACGCCTGGATCCGCTGGTTCCCTCGTCGTCAGCGAATAGACGCGGACATACCCCTCGGTCGGTGGAAGCGCGCCCAGCTCGATGGAGAACGAACTCCCCCCGGGATCCATTTTCACGACGGCGGCCGGAAACAGCGCCCGGTTGACCTCCACGTCCGCTTCCGAGATCGGGGACAGGGCCGCGTCCACGGAGTCGCGGAGGACGACATCGGTGAGCGTCTCCGCGCCTTCATTGAGAACCTCGACCCGGAAGATCAACGGAACCAGCATTTCCGCGAACCCCCTCAGCTTCACGGCGGGTGCGTCGCCGGACCCGTTGGGATCCGGATCGGCCTCGACCTCTTCCAGCTCCACCTCCAGTTCCACCAAGAAGGCGTCCACCGAAAACGTGACGAGGACGGACGTGCTCTCGTACCCCTCCTTGTCGAACTGGAGCTCTACGGGCCCGTCCTCGGATGACAGGAAGAATCCGTGCAGGGAGAATCTCCCACTGGAGTCGCTCGTGGTGGTTTGACCGGTGGAGGCCGTGACGCGCACGTCGGATATCGGCTCATCCGAAGACGAGCCGCGCACGACTCCATGCACCGAACCCACGGCGAGCGGCGTGAACGGGCCGTCGAACGGGCCGGCATCACCGCCGCAGGATGCCAACCCACAGCAGAGCACGATCACCAGGCACCGCATCAGGAATCCTCCGTCCATCCCTGCGATAGACCCCGCTGGAGTGCCCCGGCCTTACTCCCCGGCGAAACCGTAGGTCTCCGCGCGGGCCTGACGAGCCGCCCCGGATCGCGCCTCGGACTCGAACGAGACGACGATCGAGTCGCCTTCACCGAGGGAGAGGGTCGTGCTGGTCAGCTCCGCGACCTCCTCGGCCACCCGGGACCCGGTGGCTTCCACCTCGTCGCCGACCCGGACGTGTACCACCCGCCGGTCGTCGGAATCCTTCTCGCCCACGGCGACGTCCACTTCCACGGTGACGTCGTCCCAGCCGTATCGCTGCTGAATGGAGGAGCGGACCGACTGCATGGAGCTGAGCTCGCTGCAGCCGATCGCCAGAACCGTGAAGAGGAGCACCATCTGTACGGAACTCGTGCGCTTCATCGTGACCCGCCACGCTGTGAGACCAGGTTGCCTAACGCAGATTTCCAGCATATTCGGACATTCGTCTGGCCGTCAATGCGCCAGCGCGCGCACCTCGGCGGCGGGAATCAGGAGCCGCCAGCGGTCCCCCTCCAGCCGCCAGGTGTCTCCCCGATCCCGGTATCGCGAATCCACGCCTCTTCCCCGGCCACCGAACAGAAGCACCCCGCGGCCGTCGAACGCCATCGCCGCCATCATCCGGGGATCGGGGCCATCGGTCGCGATCCGGGTCCACGCCTCTCCGTCCCACGACCACGTGTCGCCCAGGAGCTCCTCGTCGCCGTCCTGCCCGCCGAAGAGAAGGACGCGCTCGCCGTCGTCCGTCATCGAGAAGATGAACCGGGCCGCTGGGCCCTCGACGTCCAGCCGGCTCCACGCGGCGCCGTCCCAGGCCCAGGTGTCGCCTTGGATGACCCCGTCCGGGTCGCGGCCCCCGAACAGCAGACAGCGCCGCCCGACCGGGTCCCATGCCATCCCATGGCCGATACGCGCCCCGGGACCCTCCGACGCGATCTCCCGGAGGTCGGAGCCGTCCCACTCCCAGGTGGACCCGATCAATGCGCGCTGCCGGTCCGCTCCTCCAAACAGCACCAGGCGGTCACGAGCCGTGTCCATGCAGGCGCCCGGCTCGTTCCGCCCCGCCTCCGGGACCTCTGCCCGCTCCACCCACTCCTCCGACCGCCATCGCCACACAACGCCGTCGGCGCTCACCGAATCCCCGTCCATGCCCCCGAAGAGGAGGAGCGACTCTCCGGCCGGCTCGTACACCACCCGATGGCTGCTGCGGGGAAACGGCAGAGGCGGCGCCGGGCGCCACGCCTCACCGTCCCACGACCACACGTCGTCGAAGGTGCGGTGGCCGCCCTCGCCCGGCGTGCTCCCGCCGATCAGGTACACGCGGCCCTGCGAAGCGTGATGGACGAGCTGGTGGTGAGCGCGCGGGGGGATCTGCGCAGTGGCCGCCGGCGAGGCGTCACCGGCACGGGAACCTCCGGCGGGCCGCACTTCGAGCCGCATGCCCGGCCGGTCCAGGACCTCCGCCCGGATCCCCTCCGGCAGCCGCTCGACCACCTCCGCCGCCGTCGTCTCCCGCGCCAGGTGGAACAGGGCCCAGCCGCCGGCCGCGATGGCGCGATGCCGCTCGGCGCCCCCGGCTCCGGTCAGGACCCACCACGGCGCCAGCATCCGATCTACCCCCCTGAACGGCACCAGCTCCGCGGGCTCCGGCGATGCGTCCCCCAGGTGGGCGATCTCCACCCCGTCGCCGCGCACGCGGTAGCCGACCAGCTCGACCGGCTGGTTCCGGCTCGGCGGGTGGACCAGCCCCACCGCCTGGATCTCGAATCCGCCCACCGTCACCCGCTCGGTCGCCCCCGGCGCCAGCCGAAGGGCGTGGATGCGGCTCCGCACTCCGGCGGAGTCCGCCATCCCCGCCAGCAGGGAGTCGACCACCTGGGCCGGCGCGACCAGCAGCGCGTGCGGATGTGCGGTGAGGAAGCGGCCGGCGGCGCGGGCGTCGAAGTGGTCGCGATGGACGTGGGTCACGAGCGCCGCCCGGATCCGCCGGAACCGCCCCACCGCCCGCTCCAGCGAATCGCGCGTCGCCGGCGCCACCGCCGGGTATTGGGGAAGGCCGTCGCCGAAGAGCCCGTCGATCAGGAGCGCCTCCTCCCCGACGCCGATCAGGACGCCCTCGTTGGCGAGATACTCGACGGTGATGCCACCCCGCGTCGTGTCGACGACGGCCACTCCCGCGGAGTCCGCCACGGACCCGTCCGCGCCAGCCCCACCGCCGCAGGCGACCACCAAGAGCCATGCCATTCCCGTCCCCCGGCGCGGGATCGAGGCGCCGGCGACCGAGGAATCTCTGAACATTTGACGGAATCGGTCGGGCATCATGGGGTTCCGGTGTCGGGGTGTGAGCGAGGGAGCAGGACCCTCAACTCTATCCGCTTAGGTCGCACTATATATGGCTGGTGCAGTGAAGCGCTCGCTTCCGCGGCGAACTCCGTTCCATGCGGGTCAGCTGCCGGCTTCTATCCGCCCTCACTGCCTCACTCCGGCGCCTCCTTATCCACCACGTTGACGCGCTGACAGGCCGATTCATCGCAGTCGTACTCACGCACCTCACGCCGCACTTCGACCGCGCCGTCGCCTCCGAAGGAGACCCACCCAACCCGCACCTCCACACGGTCTCCGTCCCACGAGGCGTCGTCCGCCACCCACAGCAGATCCAGGTCTCGCAGCTCCTCGCAGCCTCTTTCGCCGGGACCTGTGCAGGCCGCGTGGGGCCATGAGGCGACCACGCCGCCGCCGTTCCGATAGGCCTCCCGCAGCGACGGGGGGATCTCCCGCGTTCGATTTTCGAGGGAGAGGACGGCGACCGGGGCGTTCCACATCGGATGGAGTCGGATCGGCCGCCCGGCCATCTCGACGCCCATCGCCCGGAACACTCCCTGGAGTCGCGCTGCCTCGGAGTCGCCGCCCTCCGCGACGTCCAGGCCGGCCATCACTCCCAGCGGAACCGCGAGGAGGGTCAGCAGTGGATGCCAGCCCCAGCCGCAACCGCCATTCTCGGGCATGGCGACAAGACAGACGCCCAGGTTCACGCCGAACGCCGCGGCCAGACCACCAATCACGCCGTAGGTGATCTTCTTCGCGGTTCCGCTCTGCTCTTCCTGCACCGGTGCCGCCTGCTCCGCCCGAGCCTGGAGATCCGGCTTCTGCAGGACCGGCTGGTGGTGATGGCATGACTGGATGAGGAGGACGGCGGCACACAGCCGGGCAGTGGAGGCTCTCATTGGCTCAGTCGACCTGCCAGTTCTGCAGCACCCCAATTATGATCCGAGAGAGGAACAGTCCGATCCCTAGCGACAGGTACACCGTCCGCGCCACGTTGAGCTTCCGCACCCGGATCGACTCGATCTCCGACAGCGGGATCTCGACCCTCTCGCCCATCACGTACCGCATCTGCCCTCCCGGCCCACGATCGTGTATCATCCGGCCGACGATCGACCCGTCCTCGAGGCTCGGCTCCGAGAGGCGGACATTCTCCCCCGTTCGCCGGACCAGCTCCACGTACCCCGTGCTCTCCCGCTCGAACGCCTGTGGCTCCGGCGGGATCGGCACGTAGTGATGGCACGCCTGAACGAGGAGGATCGCGACGGACACTAAGCGGTAGAGTTGCGGCATGGCGACCTGACCCGGTCTGGAGTGACGGCTGACCCGAGCCAATCCTAGGCCCCCTCCCCCGTCCCGCACCACCCCCCTCGCCGCCCCCCGCCGACCGTTCCCTGCACCCAGCCAGCCGTTCACTGCAGCCCCCTCTCCTCATATCCCCACCCGTGCCACAATGGCCACCGGCGGTAATCGCCCGCCAGCCGTTTTTACCATGAGGGAGGGATTCGCATGCGAGGAACTGGTTCGTACAGCTCGCCGGCCCGCTCCGTCTTGCTGTTCCTGGGACTGATCGCGCTGCCGCTCTTCGGGGCGGAAGCGGCGTTCGCGCAGGTGACGGGCAAGGTGATCGGGACGGTCGTGGACCGCGACACGGGGGTGCCGCTGGTCGGCGCTCAGGTGGTCGTGGAAGGCACCAACCTCGGGAACGTCACCAACGAGGATGGCTACTACTTCATCAACAACGTCCCGGTAGGCGTCCAGGCGATCACGGCGCAGTACCTGGGCTACCAGGCCACGTCGGCCGAGCAGCGCGTGCTGGCCGGCCAGACGATGACCGTGGACTTCCGCATGGGCAGTGAGGTGGTCCAGGCGGACGCGATCACGGCGGTGATCGAGCGCGAGCCCCTGGTGGCCCGCGACAACACGATCTCCAAGGCGCGCTTCACGTCCGACGAGGCGGCCAACCTGCCGGTGGAGAGCGTGAACGAGATCATCGCCCTCTCGGCGGGGGTCCACGCGGGACAGGGCGGCTTCATCATCCGCGGCGGCCGCGGCACAGAGTCGGCCACGTACGTGGACGGCGCCCTGGTCACCGACTTCTCCAACCAGCTCAACCGCACCACCGTCGGCAACTTCGCCGTCGAGGAGATCGACGTGATCACCGGCGGGTTCAACGCCGAGTTCGGCAACGCCCAGTCGGGCATCATCAACATCGTGACGCGCGAGGGCGGCCGGGAGTACTCCGGCAACGTCCGCTACACGACCGACGGCCAGTTCGGCACCACCGGCTACGAGCTGGACGAGCTGACGGGGAACCCGGACGCCATCGAGGAGCAGAAGTGCTGCGGCTACAATGCGCTCCAGGCCTCGATCGGCGGCCCCATCATCCCCGAGACGCTGACCTTCTTCGGCTCGCTGGACGCGCAGGCCGCGGCCGACTTCTTCCCGACCTCGGCCGGCTTCAACCCGGCCATGGGCAACTTCAACTCCACCGGCTCCACCGAGACGATCCTGCCGGGCAACCGGGGGGACCAGACCAACGCGCAGGCGAAGCTCTCCGCGTTCCTGGGCTCCTCCTCGAAGCTGACCGGCACGTACCTGTACTCGCGTGGCCAGCAGGAGTTCTACGACTTCCTGGGCGTCCCCGGTGGCACGCCGTACGGGCTGTTCCAGTTCATGGACATCGCCCAGCGGACCACCACCCAGGACTTCATCCTGGGCTTCGACCAGCAGCTGTTCCAGTCGGCGGAGCGGGGCCTGAACCTGCAGATCCGCGCCAACTACCACGACAGCAAGCAGTTCCAGGGGACGCCGAAGAATCCCATCACCGCGGAGCTCCTGCGGGAGGCCCTGGGGGCCGACTGCGGAGCGGAGTGCGACGTCAGTGACGACGCCTTCGAGTCGGACTTCCTGAACTACCGCTTCAGCGACGTGGAGTTCTTCTTCGAGGACATCGAACCGGGCGAGATGCCCGCCCTGGGCGGCTCCGGCCTGACCGTGGGTGGCGTGGAGCCGGACCCGGTGTTCGGCGTGACCAACGTCTTCAACACGCAGTTCGGGCTCACCAACTTCTTCAACCGGACCCACGAGTCCCGCACGGGGCTGCGCGCGGACCTGGACGCCCAGCTCAACCGCGTGCACCGCGCCAAGGTCGGGGCCGAGTGGCAGTGGATCAACCTGACCGACGCGGACTCGCGGTACACCGACGCCATTTTCGCCGACTTCTACGACGTGAGCCCCATGGTCGGCGCCGCGTACGTGCAGGACCGCATGGACTACGGCGACCTGGTGATCGACCTGGGCCTCCGGTGGGACCACTGGGATCCGAACACCATGTTCCCGCTCTTCGCCGGCCAGGTGCCGTGCGACATCTCCGTCTTCGAGCAGTGCTCGCCGGACGCCGAGAGCGTCGAAGCGCCCACGCGGGACGAGATCTCCCCGCGGATCGGCGTGGCGCACCCGATCACGGACGCCACCCAGGTGCGGCTCTCCTACGGCAAGTTCCACCAGCTTCCGGCGCTGTCGAACTACTTCGCCGCCTTCGCCACCGACTACGTGGCGGCCGGGCAGAACCCCAACATCCTGTACGGGAACCCGTTCCTCGACTACGTCGAGACGACGGCGTTCGAGGCCGGCATCACGCATCTGATCAGCGACAACCTGGTGCTGGACCTGGTCGGCTACAACCGCGACCGCCGCGGCGCGATCCGCGTCGACGTGTTCCAGACCGGCTCGATCATCGAGACGCTCGACGAGCGCCGGATCTTCACCAACGGCGACAACGGCAACGTGAAGGGGTTCGACATCACGCTGAACAAGCGGTACTCGAACTACTTCTCCACGGATCTCGCCTGGTCGCTGCAGTGGGCGCGCGGCACCAC
>CAZUIY010000393.1:0-6693 GCA_964619975.1 uncultured Gemmatimonadales bacterium | reverse complement strand
CCCTTGTGCTTCCGGCCCCCGTCCCTATCCTCCAACCGTTCCCCCGCTCCCACCCGTGCAGGAGGCGTCAGCGATGTGGAAGGAGTTCAAGGAATTCGCCATCCAGGGCAGCGTCATGGACATGGCGATCGGCATCATCATAGGCGCCGCGTTCTCGCCGATCGCCCGCTCGCTGGTCGACGACGTGATCATGCCGCCCATCGGCCTCCTGCTGGGAGGCGTCGAGTTCGAGAACATGTTCCTGACGCTCAAGGGAGGCGTTCCCCCGGGCCCCTACCTCACGCTTGAAGCGGCGCAGGAGGCCGGCGCCGTGACGATCGGGTACGGCGTGTTCATCAATACCGTCCTCACGTTCTTCGTGGTGATCATGGCGGTGTTCCTGCTGGTCAAGGCGATCAACCGGATGCGGCGGCGCGAGGAAGGCGCCGGCCCCGAAGAGCCGGTCAGCCGGAAGTGCCCCCATTGCCTGTCGGACATTCCGACGCAGGCAAGCCGCTGCGCGCACTGCACGATGGAGGTGGCGCCGGCCTGAGGCGGCTCAGGCGCGCGGCGACCCCGGCGAGGGGATCCAGCCGAGGGCCGCCGCGCGCACCGTCACGCCGGCCCGCGTGGGTCGGATCTCCCGCGTCTCGAGCGGCGTCGTGGCCGGGTCGTGCCGCGCCTCCAGGTCCGACAGCTCCTCGCGGAAGCGCTCGTCCAGCTCGGCCATCTCCCGCCGCGCCTCCTCGAGCGCCGCTTCGGCGCGGGCCACGTCGCCCGATTGCTTCATCGCACGGCCGGCGCCGCGGGCCGCGGTGGTGGCCCGGCCGACGCCCTTCCCGCCGAGGACGGAGCCCAGCAGAGTCGCCCCCAGCGAGATCACCGTCTGAAGGCGGGCGTCCTTCGACTCCGCGGCCTCGCGCTGGTGCCGGTCCTCGGCGGACTGCACCCGGCGCTCTATGGCGGAGGTCCGGGACGCGTACTTCGCGCGCAGCCCTTCGGCCGCCTCGTCCCGCCGCTCGCGGGCCCGCTGGTGGAGCCGGACGCGGAAGTCGCGCTCGCTCTCCCCCGGCGTGGATCCCATCTCCAGATCCTCGCTCCACCGGATCTCGAGCGTCCGGTTCCGGTAGAGCCAGTCCGCCACGTCCTTCCGCCACCGGGTCCAGCGGCGGGAATCGAGCGCCTCGGGAGGCAGCTCGCCGAAGGCCGCGCCCTCCAGCGGCTCGCGCGCCAGCTCCGCCGACGGGATCTCCAGGACGTACGTCTCGTCCCACGACACCGGCACCGGCCCGTCGGCGAACGGAGCCACGACCACGGCCTCCGTCGTCTCCGACACTCCCGCCTTCCGATCCTCGAAGTGGACCTCGCCGATCGCCAGCACCGCCGGGCGGTACCGGGGGCTTCCCGCCGGCTCCGTCGGTGGGACGAAGAGCTCCTCCAGGTCCGGCGGCAGGGCGGGACGGGCCACCGCGGGGGCCGGGTCGGGGGTCTCCGTGGGCTCCGCGGCGGGCGGCTCCGCTGTGTCCGCGGCCACCGGCGTGCCGGGTTCCCGCGGGGGCGTCAGGCGTCGGATCTCGTCCCGGGTCAGCGGCCCCCGCATGTAGGACATCACCCAGCGGGTGTCGAAGACGACCGGGGCCTTCTCGTGCACGTTGTGCATGAGGAACACTCGCTTGCCGAGACCCGCCAGCACGCGCTCCATCGCGGCGCGGTCCATGCTGGCGCCGAAGCCGGCGGCCGCCCCCTCCAGCCCATCCATCACACGCGCCTTGTCGCGCTCGGTCTGGAGCCGCCCGATCCACCACGTGCCCGCGTTGGAGAGCCCCTTGTAGTCCAGGTCGACCGGGTTCTGGGTCGCGAGGAGCACCCCCAGGCCATGGGCGCGGGCCTGCTTGAGGAGCGTCAGGAGCGGCCGCTTGGACGGCGGCTCGGCCACGGGCGGAAAGAATCCGAAGATCTCGTCCATGTACAGGATCGCGCGGAGGCTGGACGTGCCCGGCTGCGCCCGGACCCAGCCGACGACCTCGTTCAGGATCAGCGTCACGGCGAACATCCGCTCGGCTTCCGACAGGTGGGCGATCGACACGATGGAGATCCGCGGTCGCCCGTCGGGCCCGAACAGAAGCCGGTCCGCCGAGAGCGGATCCCCCTCGAGCCACGTCTGGAAGCCGGGCGCGGCCAGGATCCCGTTGACCCTCATCGCCAGGTCGAACCGCTCCTTCGGCGGAAAGAACGCGTCCACGTCCACCACGCCGATCCGGCGCTCGGGAGGATCCTGGATCCGCTGGATGAGACCCCCCAGGTCGACGTCCTCGCCGGCCCGCCAGGCGTGATGGAGGATGGTGGAGAGGAGGATGTGCTCGCGGCTCTTCAGGGGGTCGGCGGCGATGCCGATCAACCCCAGCAGGCTGGAGGCGGCCGACGACACCCGGTCCCCCAGCGCCTCGCTGTCGTCGCGGACGGCCGCGGGCGGGGCGTCCAGGGAGTGCAGGATCGAGAGCGGCCGGCCGGCGGTCGACCCCGGAGTGTAGATCGTGAAGTCGGCGGCCGCGCGGAGGCGCCGGATCCGGTCCCCGTCCTGGCCCCACCCGGCCAGGCCTTCCCGCCAGAGCTTCGCCTCCGCGGCGGCGTGCTCGTCCGGGGTCACGCCCGCCCGAATCGCCGCCCCCTCGTCCACCCACTCGCGGAACTCGGCCGCGGAGAGGTCGGGAAACGTGAGCAGGAGGTTCCCGAGATCGCCCTTGGGGTCGATCGCGATGGCCGGCACGCCGTCCAGGGCCGCCTCCTCCAGCAGCGCCAGGCACAGTCCCGTCTTGCCGCTGCCGGTCATGCCGACGCAGACGCCGTGGGTCAGGAGGTCCCGGGAGTCGTAGAGCAGGGGCGCCGCCGTCGGCTCACCGACGGCGTCCCGCACGCGTCCCAGATAGAAGACGCCGAGCTTCTCGAATTCGCGCGGATCCACGACGGGCAACGTAGCCCGGCCGGTCCGGGGCGACCAAGCCGCTAGGAGATCGGCCGCTCCTCTTCCGGCATCTCCACCGTGAAGGTCCAGAGGCCCGAGTTGTAGTCGGTGGCGAAGAGCGTCTCGCCCTCGGTCGTCCAGCCGTTCTGGAACATCGGGAACACCCCCCAGACCCGGGGCGAGAACGGCCGCTTGGACGCTTCCGGCCCGGCGGACGGCAGGTAGTGCGCGATCTCGCGGCCCTGGGCGTAGAGATCCCCCCGGAGCTCGCCCGAGATGTCCACCACCCGGATTCCGCCCTGGTAGTACCCGATGTAGAGCACGTCGTCGGCGATCCAGATGTTGTGCGCTCCGGCCTCCGGCACCTCGTAGCGCGCCACGTACTTCGGCCGGGCAACGTCGGACACGTCGATCACGTGGATCGGCCCGCGGGGGTCGCTGCCGATCTCCGCCGGCACCGTGCCCTGGAGCGAGAAGTCCTCGTCCCCGACGAACACGTAGTCCCGGTGCCGCATCGCGGTGTGGGTGGGACCGCCCGGATAGAAGATGCGGCTCACCTCGACCGGCTCGGTGGGTGTGCCGCCCAGGCCCGCGCCGCCGACGTCCAGGATGACCAGCCCGTCGCCCAGGTACGAGAGGTACGCCACGCCCTCCTGCACCCAGACGTCGTGGAGGGATCGTCCGGCCACGTCGAGACCCCACCGGCCGACCTCACTCGGCGCCGACGGGTCGGTCAGGTCGATGATGTGCATGTCGCCGGTGCCGTCGTTGACGGTATAGACGAGCTCGCCCACCCAGAACACGTTGTGGACTCCCGCCGTCAGCGTCTCGGTGTACTCGCTGATCAGCCGGGGGCTGGCCGGATCGTCCAGCGAGAACACCAGGATCCCGTTCCGCCGGTCGGCGGCGCCCTCGCGGGTCGCCACCAGCACGGTACCCGCCTCGTTCACCTTCACGTCGTTCACCACGCGCGCGTCGAACTCCTGCGTGTCGGTGAGGACGGGGCTGGCGGGATCCGAGACGTCGTAGGTGAGGAGCCGGTTCGCCTGGTGGGTCCCCACGTACACGAACCGGTTCTGCGGCCATAGGTCGCTGGTGTAGGTGTCGGCGTTGACGCCCTGCCCCACCATCCGGATTCGTCCGCCGGAGTGCCGCCGGACGGCCTCGACGCTCGTCCGTGCCACCCGGTCGCCCAGCGTGGCGATGACGGTGTAGGTGCCGGGCCGCTCCGCCACGAAGGCCCCGTCGGGGTCGACCTGGGCGCCCGGCTCCGCAACGGCCCACGTCGGCCGCGCGTCCGCCGGCGACGCCGTCAGCCGGACCACGTCCCCCGTCCGGACCGGATCGCCGGGGACGCCGCCGATCGAGAACGCGCCCGCGGCGGGCACCACCTGGATCTCGTACGATTCGCGCGCGTCGTCTGCGGAGAGCGTCACGGTGGCGCGCCCGGGAGCCCGGGCCACGAGCGCCGAGCCCTCCACCGCCACCACCGCCGCGTCGCTGGAGCGGATCTCGAGGGCCGGGCTCAGGTTCCACCGGTTCGTCGTGTCCAGCGCGTCGTAGTCCAGCGGCACTCGGGAGCCGACGGCGAGCCGCGGTGGAACCGGCGTGAACAGGGAGATCCGGGCGATCCGCGGCTCCCGGACGGTCACCGTGGTGACGCCGATGGCGCCGTCGACCACCGCCACGATAAACGCCTCTCCGGCGGCCAGGCCCGAGAACTCACCCGCCTCGTTCATGCTGGTCCGGCTTCCGCCCGAATACCACTCCACCGCCGGATCCGGCCGCTCCACTCCCGCCTCGTCGTAGACGCGGGCGACGAACCGCCGCCGCTCCCCCGCTTCGACCGATACGTCCCCGGGGACGACCTCGATCCGCGACACGCCGGGCGCGGTGGCGAACTCCTGCCAGTCGACCGTCGGCCGTTCCCCACCCGACGGCGTCATCGTCACGGGGGTCGCGTCCCGGTTGTTCTCCATCTCGATGAACATGACGCCCGCGAAGGCGTCCCCCACCCGCCGCCCGACGAAATTCGCAGGCCCCATCGGCGTCTCGAACGTGACGGTGGCCCGGTCCCCGTCGATCCGGCTCTCCAGGACCGTGACGAGGCTCCCCTCCGGGGCGATCAGCCGGTCGCCGTCGATCCGGAACGGAAGGGGCGGCGCCCCGATGCCGGGTCCCTCGATCTGGTAGGCGGTGTAACCGGGGGGGATCTCGGGCCCCTGGGCCCGGACGTGGACGGGCGACAGCAGGATGGCCGCCGCCAGGGTGGCCATGGACACGGCTTTCATGGGAGATGTCCTCTCTCTGACGGTGTGGGGATCGGGCTTCTCGTACTCTACGGTCATAGTGGCGGTCGGGATTCAGTCCATCCGCCCGGCCTACGACTGGAGGATGACTATGAATATGGTACAAATCGGCGCGCTGGCGACTCTCGGTCTATCCCTGATTCTCCCCCTCGATCTCGCCGCCCAGGGGCGCGCCCTGGGTCACGACAAGCAGGATGAGCGGGAGGAGCGGATGGAAACCGCGCGGGTCGACGCGAGGGAGGCGCGGGTGGAGGCGCGGGAGGTGCGTCGCGACCGCCGCGAGGCGGACCGGACGCGGGAGACGCCGGTGACGGAGCGGATCGTGATCCGCGACGATACGGGCCGGCTCCTCTACCGTGACCGGGGCCGCGAGATCCTCCTGCTGGAGCGGGACGTGGACGAGCGGTTTCGGGTCCGCGATTCGAACGGTCCGGCCTTCTGCCGGAGCGGTTCCGGCCACCCCGTGCACGGGCGCGCCTGGTGCCTGGAGAAGGGGTTCGGCCTGGGGCAGCGCGACCAGTTCTTCTTCGACGGCGACGACACCGTCTACTACCACGACGGCGACGAGGTGGTGGTGGTGCGGGACTCCCGCCTGGACCGGGACCGGTCCGTGTGGGAGCGCGTGGTGGACGCGGTGGTGTTCTGGCGCGACTGAGTCGCCGGCCCGGGCCGGACGCTCCGAACGGATTACATTGGAAGCGTACGCGGGCGCCCGTTCGGCGGCGCCCGCGCTTCCGGTCTTCCGGGGCGCGCGTTCGTCCCGATCGGCACCGACTCATATAGGAGGCAGATCGTGTCCGACACCGTCACCATCATCGACAACCGGACCGGCGAGCGGTACGAGCTCCCGATCATCTACGGGACGTACCCGACCTACGGCGCCGCGATCCCGGCCGGGGAGCTCCGCAAGATCAAGGCGTCCGAGGACGACTTCGGCCTCATGACGTACGATCCCGGCTATACCAACACGGCCTCCTGCAAGAGCTCGATCACGTTCATCGACGGCGAGGAAGGGATCCTCCGGTACCGGGGATATCCCATTCAGGACCTGGCCGAGGAGTACGACTTCCTGGAGGTGGCCTACCTGCTGCTGAAGGGCGACCTGCCGGACGCGGAGGAGCAGGAGCGATGGGAGTGGGAGGTGACCCACCACACCATCATCCACGAGAAGATCAAGAAGTTCATGGACGGCTTCCGATACGACGCCCACCCGATGGGGATGCTGGTCAGCACGGTGGCGGCGCTGTCGACCTTCTACCCGGAGGCGCGGCGGATCAACGACCCCGAGACGCGGTGGAAGCAGATCGTGCGGCTGATCGCGAAGATGCCGACGATCGCCGGGTTCGCCTACCGCTACAGCCAGGGGATGCCGTTCTCGTATCCCGACAACGAGCTCTCGTACACCGGCAACTTCCTGAACATGATGTTCAAGACGACGGAGCT
>CAZUIY010000392.1:0-1321 GCA_964619975.1 uncultured Gemmatimonadales bacterium | reverse complement strand
TGGGACGAGCAACAGCAGTTGACCGAGGGCTTTGCACAACAGCTCGACGACCCGCGACGCGATCCCGATCACTCGATGCTGGAGATGGTTCGCAGTCGCCTGTTTGGCATCCTCGCTGGCTACGAAGATCAGAACGATCATGACGCCTTGCGCACCGATGCCATCTTTAAGCTGCTGGCCGATCGGTTGCCCGAGGACGACGATCTTGCCAGCCAGCCCACGTTGTCGCGGTTCGAGAACTCCATTACTCCGAAGTCACTGCTGCGATTGGAAGATTGGTTCATCGAACGCTTTGTCAACTCTTTTGACCAGCCGCCACGCGAAGTCACTCTGGATATCGATGTGTTCGATGATCCCACGCACGGCGCGCAGCAACTGACCCTCTTTCACGGCTACTACAAGCAATACCAATACTTGGTTCGTCCCATCACTTGTGCCGAGAACGACGCAGTGGTATTGCCGGTGTTGTTGTACGGCACGGCCGACGTGGCGTTGGGCCTCGGGGAAGACGTGCAACGCATCGTGCAGGCTTTACGCGAGAAGTTTCCTCACGTCTTGATTCGCATCCGCGCCGACTCCGGCTACGCCAAACCTTGGCTCTATCGCCTCTGCGAGCGGTTGGACATCGAGTACTCGATCGGCCTCGGCATGAACCCAGTGTTGAAGCGAAACAGCGAAGAATTGCTGCAAAAAGCCCTCGAACAGTGCGAACAAACGGGCCAGCCTCAACGTCTCTTTACCGGCTTTGATTATCAAGCAGGCACTTGGGAGCAGCCGCGGTGGGTCGTCCTGAAATGCGAAGCCAACTTCCAAGGCACCAACTGCCGTGCCGTGGTGACCAACCGCCCCGGCGCTCGCACGCTGCCCGAGGGTGCTTACGACGAGTACAGCGACCGTGGCGAAAGCGAGAACCGCAACAAGGAGTTGAAATGCGAACTGTTTGCGGACCGACTGAGCGATCATCGCTACATGGCGAATTGCTTTCGCATGTTTCTGCACTGCTTGGCCAACAACCTGTTGGTATCGCTACGACAGAAGATTGCCGATCCGCCTGCGGAAGAAGATTCCAGTCACTACCTCGACCAAGAGGCCGTCCCCGTGGAAGCACGCACGGGCCCTGCACGCCGTCGATATTTCAACCGCCGCCGCGAGGCCGATCCGCTGGGTGAAGGTCACGCTTGTACGTGGCGGATGCGGCTGATCAAAGTCGCCGCCCGAGTCAAGGTGACGGCTCGTTGCGTTCGCGTGTTCCTCTCCGGTTCGTGGCCTTACCTCGACCACTTCCGCGACGTCGGACAAGCGCTCCTGAAGGAGTCGTGAC
>CAZUIY010000391.1:0-33955 GCA_964619975.1 uncultured Gemmatimonadales bacterium | reverse complement strand
TTCATCCCGGCGCAGGGACCGGTGACGCCCCGGCGGGATCTTGCTTTTCCCCCTGGAGTGTGATAGGAACTGGGAGAGCCTCGCCACGCGCCACCGTTCCACACCAACGTTTCGCCATATCGACGGACGCAACTCGAAGGGAGAGACCGAACGATGGCCGACAAGAAGCGGAAGCCCAATCCGGCGTTCATGAAGCCGATGAAGCCCGACTCCGCTCTCGCCGCCGTGGTGGGGCCCGAGCCCAAGCCGCGGACCGAGGTGACGAAGAAGATCTGGGACTACATCAAGAAGAACGATCTGCAGGACCCCCAGAACAAGCGGATGATCAACGCGGACGACAACCTGCGCGCGGTGTTCGGGGGCAAGGACCAGGTGAGCATGTTCGAGATGACCAAGCACGTGAACAACCACCTGCAGGATCCCTGAAGCGGGGACTCGAACGGATCACTGGGATGTACGGGACCGCCGGCGGGGACTCCTCGCCGGCGGTTTCAGTTGCGGAAGATCCGCGTGTCCGGGTTGTACGCCGTCCAGATGTACCACTCCTCCACGTTCACCGGAAGCGGCGCGAGCGAGGAGTCGGCCCTCCCTCCCTTCCCGGACGTACCCCCCGGGGAGACGAAGGCGGAGACCAGCCGCGACCCCGGGCGAGCCTGAAGCCTCACGTGCCGGCCTCCCAGGGTGTCGTCGAGGATGGGGCCCCCGTCCTCGAAGGCCTGGAGCGGCACCGCCAGACGGGCCTCCCCCACCGCGATGCCCGCCACCAGGGTATGGGGGGGAAGCCGCGGATCCACGTCCCGGAGCAGGCTTTGCCGGAATCTTCCGCCGATCCCCGACTGACCCGGGGCCGAGCGCTCTCCGTGTCCGCCGCGCTCCGACGGGTCCGCTTCGACCACCAGCGTTCCGGGATGACGCGCCCGCCACTCGGACCAGGTCCCCTGGTGGATGATGCGGCGAGGCAGTTGAGCGGGGGCCAGCGGCCCGTGCAGCGCGACGCCGGAGAAGGGGGCCCACAGCGTGCCGGTTTCCCGATCGGCGATCAGGATGGAGCCGTTGTAGAGGCCCACCAGCTCGAAGCTGAGGGGGCGGCCCTCCTGGCGGCCCCGGAATCCCACGGCGCTCGAGCACATCTCGCAGAAGGCGATCACCACCCCATCGCTTCCGAGCGCCAGGTTGGCGACGTGATGGTTCTTGAGGACCCACCATGGAATCGCGTAGGCCTGCCCGTCCTGGACCAGGCCGATCACGGGGTCGCTCTCCCGCATGAATCCCGCCCCTGAGGCTCTCACCCAATCAGGCCGCTCCAGGGGCTCTGTCCATTCGTGTGCAGCGTCGGGGGCCGTGAACAGATAGGCCCCCTCCACCTCGGGGTGAGGCCGGAGGGGGGGATTGTCGTTGTGGCCGCGCCGGGCGGCTTCCCCCGGGTGGTCCCACGCGATCAGCCAGGTGAGGGCCGCCACCAGAAGCACGAGGCCTCCCACGGCCCAATGGACGCGGCCGGCCATTCTCACGCGGCAGAAGAGGCGTTGAGGTAGGCGACCACCCGGGCGGTGAACCGGCGCGTGAACAGGCGCGTGCCGACGGCGCCGATCCGGTTCATGAGCCCCGTGACGTGGATCGCCTCGCCACGCTTCATCGCGGCATAGCCCGACCGGGCCACGGCGGCCGGGTCGTCCCCCCGGCCCCGGTGGAAGAGCCGCGACCCTCCGGCGCCGGCCCGGTCGGCGAAGCCGGTCCGCGTGGGCCCCGGGCAGAGCGCGGTCACGGTGACGCCGGTGCCTTCCAGCTCCACGGACAGCGCCACCGACAGTGACAGCACGTACGCCTTTGTGGCGTAGTAGACGGCCACGCCGGGGCCGGGCTGGAAGGCCGCGGTCGAGGCGACGTTCAGGATCCGCCCGCGGCCGCGGGCGAGCATCGGCTTTACAAATATATGTGTAAGATCCGTCAGTGCAGCGGCGTTCAGGTCGACCATGCCACGGGTGGCGCCGGGGTCGGCCTCGGCGAACGGGCCCCAGGCGGCGAAGCCGGCGTTGTTGACCAGGACCTCGACCTCGAGGCCGAGCGCCTCGACCGCCCTCGCCACCTCTCCGGGCGCGGCCGGGCTCGCCAGGTCGGCGGCGACGACGTGAGCCGCGGCGCCGCCGGCGCGGAGCTCCTCGGCGGCGCGCTCGAGTGCGGCCTGGCCCCGGGCCACCAGCACCAGGTCGTGGCCGTCATCCGCCAGGACCCGCGCCAGCTCGAGTCCGATCCCGCCGGAGCCGCCGGTGACCAGCGCGACCGGCCGCGAGCCGGCCCCGCCGCCGGCGATCAACGCCCGGCCCCGGCCGGCCAGACGTCGTTGGAGCGGTCCACGTCGGGGAGCCGGTCGGCGGGATCGAGCTCCACCCGGGTGGCGGCGCAGTCGATCCGGACGGTGGCGGTCCGGGCGCCGTCCAGCCACGTCTCGACGGGCACCGTGCGCTCGACCACCCGGCCGTCCTCACAGGTGACCGCCAGCGGCGCCGGCATCGGGATCCGCCCCCGGTTCTCGATCGTGATCGCGGTCCCGCCGTCCTCCCGGCGCACGTCCGTCACCGCCTGGTCCAGCGTCCAGGTCTCGTAGTACCAGGCCTGCCAGAACCAGTCGAGGTCGCGACCGGCCACGTCCTCGAAGGTGTGGAAGAGGTCCCACGGGTACGGGTGCTTCCACGCCCAGCGGTCGAAGAACGCCCGGAGCCCCTGGTGGAACGTCTCCTCGCCCAGCACCTCGCGGAGCGTCGCCAGCACCGTGGCCGGCTTCTGGTACGAGGCGATGCCGTACGCGCCACCGGGGTAGTGGTAGTCGGACCAGCGCATGATCTCGCCCTCGCCGCGGGCGCGGGCGAGTTCCAGGTAGTTCTCGCGGTCCGGCGCCGTGTGATCGGGACCGGGGAAGAAGTCCATGCGGGCCATGTTCTCGTTGAACGTGGTCGTCCCCTCGTCCATCCAGGCGTACCGCCGTTCGTTGTTGGAGACGATCATCGGGATCCACATGTGCCCGAGCTCGTGGGCCACCACGTTGTAGAGCGCCGAGTCGCCGCGGACGTTGTAGTCGCCGATCAGGGTCATCATCGGGAACTCCATGCCGCCGCCGATGATGCCGCCCCCCTCCACCACCGTCATGTGGGACCACGGGTAGGCGATGCCGGTCCAGTCCGAGAAGAACGAGATCGCGTGGGTGGCGTAGCGGGCGACCTCGCTCCAGCGCGGCGCCGTCTCGCGCCAGAGCGAGTTGATCAGCGCGTAGTCGGTGCGCCCGTCGCCGTCCCGGTCGCCCACCGGCGTCCGGTTGGCGTCCCACCGCGAGGCCCGGGTGGCGGTGAACGCCACGTCGTGCACCGAGTCGGCCGCGAAGTTCCAGTCGATCGTCTCGCCCGCCCCCTCGAACGTGACGCGCCCGAAGTCCAAGGGGCCGGCGATCCCGACCACCTCGTCGCTGGCGCCGGCCGCCTCCAGGCGGAAGCGGACGGTGTCCGAGAGCGTCTCGTTGGGGTTCTGGAGCTGGCCGGTCGACAGGACCAGCCAGTCGGACGGCGCGGTGACCGTGACGTCGTAGCGGCCGAAGCCGGCGTAGAACTCAGCGTTCGACATGAACTGGTCGGTGTGCCAGCCGTACACGTCGTCGTAGACCGCCATGATCGGGTACCAGTAGCCGAGGAAGAAGAAGTCGTCCCCGCTGTAGCCCATTCGGGCGCCGGCGCCGGCCTGCGGGATCCGGAAGGCGTAGTCGAAGGCGAGCTCGACCCGCTCGCCCGGCGCCACCGGCCGGGGCGGCACGACGGTGAGGAGCGTGCCGTTCACGCGGTAGCCGGGGCCGCGGCCGCCCGGCTCCAGCTCGGCGAGCGGGGCGTCGCCGGCGGTCACCCGCAGCAGCTCCACGCCGCCCGTCACCTCGACCGGCTCCAGCCGCACCGCGCCCGGCGAGTGCAGGTTCTGGAGCAGGTGCAGGTGGAGGACCTCGAGCGTGTCGGGGGAGCGGTTGTGGTAGCGGACCAGCGCCGAGCCCTCCAGCCGCTTCGCCTCCGGCAGGAGGCGCGCCGCCAGGCGGTACTCGCTCCACGGTTGCCAGTAGTCGGGGCCGGGCACGCCGCTCACGGTGCGGGTGCCGCGGGCGACCGCGGCCTCCCAGGCGGGGGGGACGTCCAGCTCGGCCGTGACGGCCGCGGGGGGCGGAACCGCGAGCGGGGGCGGGGCGTCGCCGGCGCCACGGGTGGCGCAGGCGGCGGCCGAGGTCAGGGCGAGAGCGAAGAGCGCGGTGCGGATCATGGAAATCGCCTCCGGGATCGATGAGGATGGGGAAGGGCCCGGACGGCGAATGTACGCCCGCCCGGCTTCCCGTCACCCGGCGCCGTCGAATCCCAGATCGTTCAGAAGCCGCCCCAGCACGCGGTCGTAGCCGAAGTGCTCGCGGGCGATGTCCGCGGCGGCCCGCCGGTGGGCCGCCGGCTCCGCCTCGACCCGCTCGATCGCCTCGCGCGCCTCCTCCGCCGTGGTGAACGCGAAGAGGCCCTCGCCGGTCGGGACCGCGCGCGAGAAGCCGGTGTCCTCCACCACCACGGGGCGGCCGGCGGCCAGGTAGCAGGCCGAGCGGGTGCTGAACCAGCCCGTCTTCAGCGCCACGTACACGTCCTTGGCGGTCGAGACCTCGCCGCGCGAGCCAGCGATGAACGCCCGGTAGGACTCCGGGGTCCGCGTCGCCTCGGGGCCGTCCACCACGGCCCATCCCGATTCCCGCAGCCGCTCCACCGGCGCGCGCCGTCCGCCGACCGCGACCCCCAGCGGCACGTCGACCCGCGAGGGGAGCGAGAGGATCCGCTCGAACGGCGGACCCTTCGAGAAGTACTCCCGCCCGCCGTGGACCAGGGGGCCGGGGAACTCGTCCCAGGTCATGACGGTGGTCCAGGCGGCGTCCGCGGGTGGCGGTGGAAGGTCCGCCCAGAGGTCCGGCACCACCGGCATCCGGGTCGGCGTCCACTCGAGATCCAAGGTGGGGACCCCGCAGTCGGGCCCGTGGATGTTCTCGGCGTACGTCAGGTGCCGGCCGTGCGCCCGCACCGAGTCGACCCACCGGTCCACGTTCTCGGACCAGTCAGGCCGCTCGGCCAGGACGATCTGGTTGTAGCCGGGGTCGGTGTCGACGAACGCGGTGAGGCAGCCGGCGCCGAGGCCAGCGGGGATCGGGCTCGCGCCGCTCACGTTCAGGTAGAGGTCCGCGTCCGCCGCGAAGGACCCGAACCGCTCGGCCGGCATCCCGTGGCTCGACTCGCCGATGTGCCGGTAGTGCCACTGCCCGGCCAGCTCCGGCGCGTAGCGCTCGAAGAAGCCGGCCACGAAGCCGGTGGAGTAGGCGGGGTCGTCGGTCCGGGTGCGGGCCACCGGATCGTAGGGCCAGCTCCAGGTGTCCTCGTGGTAGACGACGTCGTGCCCCAGGCGGTGGAGGCCGATCGCGTACTGCAGGTAGTCCCACGCCACCCCGCCCACCGGGTAGAGCGCGGCCAGGCCGGCCACGATCACCCTCACGGCGCGTCTCCGCTCCCGGCCAGGGCCCGGCGGATCTCCCGGGCCACGGGGGCGTTGGCGGCATGGACCGCGGCGCGGAAGTCGGGAACGGGGACCGGCCCGGCCGTCGCGGCCGCGATCGCCGCCGGAAGCCCCTCCAGGTCGTCGGCGTCCAGCAGGCGGTCGGTCAGCCCCAGCGGCTCCAGGAACGATTCGATCTTCCGGTCGCCGGAGATCGCCACCAGGCGGCGCCCCATGGCGAGGGCGATGATGCAGCCGTGGAGCCGACTGCTGACGACGACGTCGGAGCGGGCGTAGAGGTCCAGCACCGCCGCCAGCCCGGCGCGGCTGTCGGCTTCGATCCGGTTGTTCGTCTCGCGGTAGCGGCGGCCGGTGGCCTCGGCGAACGCCCTCGCGGCCGCCCGGGTCGCTTCGTACGAGGCGGGGCCGGCGGTCGTGTAGTTGGCGGAGTGGAGAACGCCGTGGCCATCGGTCTCCGGCACGGGCACGGCGAGCGCGCTGGGGCAGGGAGACAGGAGCGTGCCCGGCAGGTCCAGCAGGTCGCGCGTCAGCGCGTCCCGCACCGCCACCACCCGGGCCCGCGCCAGGATCGGCCGCAGGAGCACCGGCGGGAGCCGCGTCTCTTCCGCCTTCAGATCCACGTACCCCGCGCCCCAGACGGCGAAGGGCGCGCGGCCGGCGATCTCCGCGAACCCCTCCCAGAACGGGCGGAAGTACTCCATGAACAGGCCGCCCCCGCCGATCAGCACCCCGTCGCCGGGCCCGGCGGCGGCGAGGCGCTCCAACGTCTCCGGGACGAACGGACCGTCGCAGAGGAGCTCCTCGGTCTCGCCCTCCGGCAGAAGCGATCGCACGCCCATGGCGGAGAGCCAGTCGCCCACGTTGGAGCGGTTGGCGTAGACCTGCAGGAGGCGGCTCATCGCCTCACGCGAGATCCGCGGCCTCGCGGGCGCGCTCGAGCCGCAGGCCGCAGTCGGCCAGGGCCCTGGCCGCCGGGTCCCCCCAGCCCTGCGACAACCCCACGCTCCACGAGCGGATCCAGGCCACCGCCTGGAGCGTCCGGCCGAGCGCGACCATCTCGCGGGCGGCTTCGGCGGGAAACTCCGGATCGGACTCGCGCCACGCCGCCAGGTACGCGTCGACGTCGATGTCGGCCGCGTCCTCCGCGCCGACGCCCCATCCGGCGCGGCCCCAGTCCACCGCCAGCAGGGCCGGCGGCTCGGCCGCATCGTCGACGAACACGTTCTTCCCGATGAAGTCTCCGTGGACGACGGATGGGGGCAGGACGGCCCACCTCCGTTCGATCTCGCCCCAGCGGCTTTCGAGCCCGTCCAGCGCCCGGGCCGTCCGCTGGAGCCCGTCGGCGTCCCCATCGGGGCGGGCGATCTGCCGGAGGAGATCCGCCCGGCCGGCGTGGAGCATCGCGCGGTAATCCGCGAGATCCCGCCGGGGGAGGCCGGGCGGGGGCTCCAGGTCCGCCGTCCGCGAATGGAGGACCCCCAGCCACTCCCCGGCCAGACGGCGGTCCTCCGGGCGCTCCCGGTCCCACGGGCGCCCCGCGACCTCCTCCAGGAAGATCCACGCCTCCTCGTCCGCCGGCCGCAGGCCGTAGTAGCGCGGCCGCGGGAGCGGCAGGCGGGGAAGGATGTCCCCGTACAGGCGGTCCTCCAGCGCCCCCGTCTCCCGCGGCGCGCGCTTCGCGATCACGTTTTCTCCGCCGGTCCCGGCGCCGACCAGCCGGAAGAGCCGCGCCGTGGAGTTGCCGTGGCGATCGTACCGGAGCGGCTCCACCGCGCTCGGGGGGGCGCCCCGATCCAGGCGGCTCCAGGCGGTCGCCGCCGCGGTCGCCTCGCCCACCCTCACGTCCGGAACACTTCGGCGTAGGGGCCGCCGGGCCAGGAGTGCATCTCGCCGCGCCAGCGCGCCAGCCCGAGCGCGGCGTCGTCGAAGCGCAGGACCTCGCACTGGCTGGCGTACGCCCGGATCGCCCGCCGCTTGGCGTCCACGTGCTCGCTGATGTCGACGATCTCGTCGATCCGCTGGAGCGGCGTCCACACCTCGTACTGGCGGAGCCGGGGCGGGTCGCCTTCGAGCCGCTCCAGGGCCCGGCGGACCAGGCGGGCCGCGGCGCGGTGGTCGGGATGCTGTTCCGCGGCGTGGGGCGCGTAGAGGATGTCCGGTCGGGACGCGGTCAGCGCCTGGACGAGCCGGCCCACGAGGGGCTCCGTGGCCCGCAGCCGCCCGTCCGGCTGGCGCCAGAACTCCATCTCCGAAACCCCCAGGATCCGCGCCGCCCGCTTCGCCTCCCGTTCGCGCCGCTTCGCCGTCTCCGCTGGCGGCGCTCCGTGGCCGCCCGCCTCGCCGGAGGTCAGGAACACCACCTCCACCGCCCACCCCCGCGCGACGTGATCCAGGATCGCGCCCCCGCAGCCGATCGCCTCGTCGTCGGGATGGGGGGCGAGCACCAGCGCCCGCGGCGTCGACGTCGCCACCGTCAGCCGCCCCGGGGGGACGGGTAGAGCCCCCACGTGGTGACCGTGGGAGTCCGCGTGGCGAACCGCCGCTTGAACGGCTCGTCGCCCAACCCCAGGTCGAACACCGCCGCCCCTTCGGCCACCGCCCCCCGCAGGAGGTGGCGGATCAGGACCTCGCCGGGCGACCGTTTCGCCAGTTCCATCTCGAAGGTGGGCTTGTACCAGAGGAAGACGCCCCGCCGGTGGAAACCGAAGTGAAAGGCGATCGGGCGGTCCTCCCAGCGGATTCCGGTGAACCGGAGCCATCCGGTGTCGGCCGCCGCGGCGGTCAGGGCGCGATAGAAGCTCCGGTGGGTCTCGTCCTCGAACAGGGACGGGTGGCCGGTCCCCTCCCAGCGGCGGACGTGCTGGTCGAAGAACGGCTCCAGGCGCGGGGCGATGGCCCGGCCGTCGGAGAAGTGCTCGACGGCGAGATCGCCCCGCGCCGCGAACCACCGCTCGTGGCGGCGGAGGCTCTTCTTGTCGATCGCCGCGGCCGCGACGTCGGGGTCGGAGAGGTCCAGCGCCGGTGCGGTGCTCGACCCCTCGTCGTGGATCCGCCAGCCGAGATTCTCCGCCGCCCGGGCCAGCCGCGGCCCGGTGGGAGACGCGTCGGGGACGTGGTAGAAGCGAGCGCCGAGGAACCCCGGCGTGGCGTCGGCGGCGGCCTCCAGGACCGCCTCCATCGCGCCGGGGGCCGAGAAATCTCCCACGACGTCCAGGTAGTCGCTCCCGCCGCTTCCGACGGGGAAGACCATCCCTCCGTCGGCGAACAGGGGGGCGAGGCCGACCGGGCCGGCCTCCCCATCGACGCCGATCAGGAGGAGCTCTCCGCGGCCGTAGGTCGACCACCAGGCCCGCTGGTACTCGCGCGTCAGGAAAACGGTGTCGCTGGGGCCCGCCGTGACGGCGCCTTCCCAGTCGAACCCGGACAGGGCGGGGTCGTCGAACCCGCCGTGGACGGTGGCGGAGACGGCCGCGGTCACCGGGCCGACCGCGCCCGGGGCGCCACCGCGCGGGCCGCGACGACGTCCCGGTAGAGCGCCTCGATCCGCTCCACGCAGCGGTCCGCGTCGGCGGTCGCCTCGACGTGCCGCCGGGCGGCCCCGCCCATCCGGTCGCGGAGCGCCCGGTCGGCCAGGAGCGGCTCCAGGGCCGCCGCCAGCGCGTCCGGCTCGCCCGGCGGCACCAGGAAGCCGTGGACGCCGCTGTCGAACGCCTCGCCCATCCCGCCCTCGGCCCCGGCCACCACGGGCAGGCCGCACGCCATCGCCTCCAGCAGGACGAACCCCGGCCCACCCTCGTAGCGGGACGGCGCCGCCAGCGCCCACGCCCGGCCCAGCCGCTCGGGCAGCGCCTCCCGGGGCACGAAGCCGGCCGGGCGAACCAGATCGGGGAACCCCGCGGCGCGGGCGCGGTCGGCCAGCTCCTCGACCAGCCCTTGCTCGCCACGGCCGACCAGCTCGACCGTCAGGCCCGGCAGCCGCGGGGCCAGCGCCAGCGCCGCCTCGACCAGCGTGTCGGCCCCTTTGGAGCGGGCGATCTTTCCTACAAATATAATTGTAGGATCGTGGGCTTTCGGCGCCCCCGGCGCGAACCGCTCCAGATCCACCCCCGCGTGGAGAACCTGGATCTCCGTCTCGTCCAGCCCGTGGTGCCGAGCCACCCACCCGGCCGAGGCGTGGCTGGAGGCGTAGACGGCGTCGGCGGCCCGCAGGCACTCGCCCTCCATGGCGGCGCCCTCCACGTAGAGGTCGCAGTCGAGCTCCGGCCACCCGAGCGCCCCGGCGAACATGACCAGCGGACCGTGGACGTGGACGACGGATGCCGGCCGGCGACGGCCGCCGAAGGGGCGGGTCAGCCAGGCGTGCGCTTCCGCGGCCCACTCCGGGAACTCCACCAGATCGAGCGGGGCGGCCGCGTCCGCCCGCTCCAGCTCGGCGGCCGCCGCCGACGACCACGCGCGCCACCGGCCGGGCTCGGTATCCTGGGGCGTGGCATCGTCCGGCGGCACGCGCACCACGCGAACGCCGTCCGGGTCGACCCGCTCGCTCCGGCGGCCGTCCACGGCGGTCGAGATCACGGTGACGGCGTGGCCGAGGCGGGCCAGCCCGCGGGCCTTTCCCCAGGCCTGGGTGGCGATCCCTCCGTGGTCGGTCTCGGGCGGGTACTCCTGGGAGACGAGCGCGATCCTCATCGGCCCGTCGGCCGGCCGGCTCACACCGACGCGGGGCGGGGCCGCACCGGCCGGACGCTCCCCTCCCGCACCTCGAGCCGGACGTCGCACCCCTCCAGCGTGGAGAGGCGGTGGGCGATCATGAAGGTGGTGCGGCCGGCCATCAGCCGCTCCATCGCCGCCATGATGCCGGTCTCGGTGGCGACGTCCACCGAGCTGGTCGGCTCGTCCAGGATCAGGATCGGGGCGTCCTTCAGGAACGCGCGCGCGAGCGAGATCCGCTGGCGCTCGCCGCCAGACAGGCTCAGGCCGCGCTCCCCGACCGGGGTCTCGTACCCGTCGGGAAGCCCGGCTATGAAGTCGTGCACGCCGGCCGCCCGCGCCGCCGCCTCGACGTCGTCGGCGTCGGCCCCGGGGCGGGCGTAGGCGATGTTCTCGGCGATCGAGGTCGAGAAGAGGACCGGCTCCTGGAGGACGATGGCGAACTGATCCCGCAGGTCCGCCAG
The DNA here is from genome assembly GCA_964619975.1 of uncultured Gemmatimonadales bacterium. Classification (GTDB taxonomy): domain Bacteria; phylum Gemmatimonadota; class Gemmatimonadetes; order JACCXV01; family JAHWKZ01; genus DATLFF01. Next base: position 23,219 of record CAZUIY010000391.1, on the reverse strand, counting down.
GCGATAGTCCCGCAGGTCGATCCCGTCGAGGAGCACCGTCCCGCGGTCGGGGTCGTAGAAGCGGACCAGCAGATGGATCAGCGTGCTCTTGCCGGCGCCGGTCCGGCCGCTCAGCCCCACGCGGGCGCCGGCGGGGACGGAGAAGGAGACGTCGTCCAGCACCGGCCGGCCCGGGACGTAAGCGAAGCCGACCTCACGGAACTCCACCCGCCCTTCCGCCCGGTCCAGGGGGCGCGCGTCGGCCTTCTCGGGCACGTCGGGCCGCTCGTCGAGGAGGGCGAAGGCGCGGTCTGCGCTGGCGAGGGAGGACTGCAGGTCGGCCACCTTCTTGCTCATCGTCCGGAGCGGCGTGTAGAGCTGCGCCAGGTAGGACATCACGACCAGCAGATCCCCCAGCGTGATCGTACCGGCGCGGACGTGCCGGACGCCGAACCAGAGGACGAGCGCCGTGCCGACGGCGGTGGTCAGCCCCAGGAAGAGGTCGAAGCCCCCCTGGAAGAGGGCCAGGCGCGAGTGCGCCCGTACGCTCTCGCCGGAGCGGTCCACGAACCGGTCCCGCTCGCGCTCCTCGGCGCCGAAGGACTTGACCACGCGGAGCGCCGACAGCACCTCCTGGACCACCGCCAGGGCCGACGTCTCCATCCCCTTCACCGCCGCGTAGCGCCGCCTCAGAGGCCGCCGATAGCCGAGGGTGAGCAGGTACAGGGCGGGGGCCACCACCAGCGCGATCAGGGCCAGCGTCAGGTCGATCCGGGCGGTGACCGCGATCATCGACACCACCGTGATCAGCGACGTGATGAAGGGGATGACGCCGTTCACCGCGATGTGCTGGATCGACAGGGCATCCCACTGGATGCGGTAGATCGTCTCGGCGGTGCCCCGCGAATCGTGGAACGCGATCGAGAGCCGCTGCGCGTGGTCGAGCAGGCCGGCGCGGAAGGCGAGGACCATCCGCTGGCCGGTGTCGGTGTGCAGCCAGCCGCTGGCCAGCTCCTGGATCTGGCGCAGCAGGGCCAGCGCCACGAGGAAACCCACGGCCACGGCCAGGAGGATCTCGGGATCCGTCCCGCCGCCGGGGGCCATCGCCGCCAGCCACCCCGGCGTCGGCACGTCCCCCAGGACGTGGTCCACCACGATCTTGAGCGGGAGCGGTGTCAGGAGCGCGATCGGGGTCGACAGGAGCGCCAGCGCCAGCATGGCGCCGATCCGGCCCCACCACGGGCGGGCCCAGCGGAGGACGCGCCAGTAGAGGGCGAAGTCGGGCGCGCGGCGCTCGCTCACGGTCGCCGGATCAGGAGGTGGAGCGCGGATCGCTTTCCGCCGTGGCGGCCGTGAAGGCGCGGCGCACCGCCGCCGTGGCGGTGCCGCAGTCGCGGACGGTGGCGACGAGGACGACCAGCGCCGGCACCAGGAGCGCGAGCCCCGCGGCCACGGCGCCGTCCGCCGCGGCGACGATCGCCAGCGCGCCGAACACCCCCACCACACCGGCCGCCACTCGCGACGGCCGGGGCCGTGCCAGGAGCCGGACGAGCTGGCGGCCGGAGCCGTGCTCCTCGACCACCGCGCGGATCCGCGAGGTCCCCAGCGTTCCGTACCGGACCTCCATGTCCCACGGATCGTAGGCGCCGCCGCTCAGGACCAGGGCGCCCAGCCGCCGGAGCTCGTTCTCCAGATCGTGGAGACGCCGGGCCGGATCCGTCCAGGTCTCGCTCCACGACTCCATCCGGTCCGGGACCGGCAGCGCGAAGTGGACCGAGCGCCGGCGCCGCCAGGGCACCAGCCCGTGGCGGATCCGGCCGCGGAGACGGGCCAGCGGCTGGGCCGCGTGAAGGAGCGCCACCAGGGACCGGAGACGGAGCGAGCGCCACCACGAGAGCCGGCGGCCGGGGAACGAGGCGCGGACGCCGCCCAGCACCGCCTGTGCGGCCGGCGGCACCAGGCCGAGCACGAGCAGCGGGAGCGCCAGCAGCAACGGAGCCCAGAGCGCGCCGAGCGCCGAGAGCACCGCCAGACAGGCCAGCCCCATGTACCACTCCGGCATCGCCGGCAGCGACCAGAGGAGGCCGGGCCCCGGCTGGTAGAGCGACTGGAACGGCGCGCTGCCCCACACGCCCTGATAGATCCGTCCCCGGCGCCAGGAGGCGATGTGGCCGTTGTTGTAGAGCCGGCCGGACCACCGCAGGTGCCCGGTCCGGTTGTACCGTTCCGGCCACTTCTCTTCGAGCAGCGCCTCCGCCTTGCCGTAGCCGATCTGCTGCCGCCAGTAGGCGCGGAGCGACGGCCGCCGGTGGTGCCACACCATGGCGGCGGGGCTGAACCCGAGCGTCATGCCCGCGTCCTGGATCCGCCAGCAGGCGTCGACGTCGTCGCCCGCCGCGCGGAAGCGCGGATCGAAGCCGCCGATGCCGCGCAGGGCGTCGGTGCGGAAGGCCATGTTGCAGCCGGGGACGTGCTCGGCCTCCAGGTCGCTCACCAGGACGTGGATCGGCCCGCCCGGGCTATTGGCCACGCAGGCGGCCACGGCGCCGTCCTCGTGCGGCGTCACGTTGGGCCCGCCCATGGCCGAATGGGGCGTGGACATGAAGGACGCCGCCAGGTACGTGAGCCACTGGGGATCCGGCCACGCGTCGTCGTCGATGTACGCCACGATCTCGCCGGTGGCCGTCTCGCAGCCCAGGTTGCGGGCGGCGGAAAGCCCGCGGTTGGCGGTGCGGTGGAGCGTCAGCTCGAGCCGGGGATCGTCCTCGTATTCCTCGACGATCGCCGCCATGTGGTCGATGGAGCCGTCGTCGACGACGATCACCTCGTAGTCCGGGTACTCCAGCGCGGCGAGGCCCTCCATCGTGTCGCGGATCGTCCGCGACCCGTTGTAGGAGCAGACGACGACCGAAACCCGGGGCCACGTCACGCGCGCCGGGAAGGGGACGTCGCGGAACGACCGCTGGACGGCGGCGGCCGCCGGCTTCGGCTCCCGCCCGCGGTCCACCAGGCCGAAGTCCCAGTCGGTCACCTCGTGGCCGCCGCGGTGCCATTCGTCGGTCCAGGCGAAGACGTACGCTCCGGCGGCTCCGCCCGCGAACGTGGTCCGGATCTGCCAGTCGAGCGACCGCGACTGCCCGGCCTCGCCGTTCCGCATGCTGTCCAGGCCCATCTCGGCCAGGACCAGCGGCCGGTCGCCGGCCACGTGCTGGAGGCGCGCCAGGTACTTCCGCAGATCCGCCTGCCGCTCCAGGTAGACGTTGAAGCAGACGAAGTCGAGGAACGGCAGGTGCAGGTACTCGGTGCTCGGATAGTTGACGTAGGTGACCAGCGCCTCGGGATCCTCCTCCGTGGCGGCCCGCCACAGACGCTCCAGGAACCGCTCGGTCCGCTGCGCGCCGTGCCACCGGACGATCGGGGCCGGGATCTCGTTGCCGATGGCGTAGCCGAGAACCGCCGGGTGCCCGGCGCAGGCGGCCACGTCCGCGCGCACCCGCCGCTCGATGTCCCGGGCGCGGCCCGGATCGTCGAGGAACGCCACGTGCTGCTCCCAGGGAAGCCCCACCAGAACCCGCAGGCCGTGCCGCGCCGCCGCGTCCAGCACCCGCGCCGGGGGCACGGTGTACGTCCGCACCGTGTTCAGGCCGAGGGCCGCCATTCCGGCGAAGTCCGCCTCGACCACCGGCTGGTCGGGGTAGTCGCTGCCATCGGGGCCGGGGCGGAAGGTGCCGTAGGTGGCGCCCTTCAGGTAGAGCTTCCCGTTTTCGTCGTAAAGGAACTTCCCGCGCGCCCGGACGCGCCCCCCGGACCGAGGGGCGATGGCCGCCAGCGGATCGGGAACGGTGAGGTCGTCGGTCGCACCGTGATCGTCGGGACGGTCGAGCGGGAAGCCCGCCATCGCCTCCATGGAGACGTCGTGGCGGCTCTCCCGAGGACGGGGCCTCGATCCGGAAGAGATGTCGCGTGACATCGGGGGACCTTTCGTGTGATTCGGGTACAGACCGGAGATCTTACCCCGAAAGTCCCCCCCCGTCCAGCACTTCGAGCACCTGGGCCGGTCGTTCCACCAAGTCCCGCGCCCCGTGCTCCAGGAGCTCCTCCCGGTCGCGGAACCCCCAGAGGGCGCCGACCGGCCACATGCCGGCCGCCACCGCCGTCTCCATGTCCGTGGAGGTGTCTCCCAGGTAGAGCCATTCGCCGGGGTCGATCCCCGCGTCGCGGGCGATCCGGAGCGCGCCCCGCGGGTCCGGCTTCCGCGGCTCCGCGCCCTCACCGGCCACGGCCACGAAGTCCCACCCCCCCAGCAGCCGCTCCACCATCCAGCGGGTGGCCAGGTCCGGCTTGTTGCTGAGAACCGCCATCGGCACGCCGCGCTCGGCCAGCGCGTCGAGCAGGGCCGGCACGCCCTCGTAGGGTCGGCTGTGGTCCAGCATGTGGTCCACGTACCAGGCGCGGAGCGCGTCGGTGACGGAGCCGTGGAGGTCCATGCGGCCCGGGGGGAGGGCCCGCTCCACCAGCCGGCTCACACCCTCGCCGACCAGCGGGCGGTAGTCGTCGGTGGCGTGGACCGGCAGGCCGTGGGTGGACAGCGCGTGGTTCATCGCCTCGGCGATGTCGACCAGCGTGTCGACCAGGGTGCCGTCCAGGTCGAAGAGCACGGCGCGGAGCATCGCAGCAGAACCTTCCGGCGAGGGGGGTTCGTGTCAACGGCTGGCCCCCGTTGACATCCCGCGGCGGCTCGGTCATGCTGAGCTTCCGCACCCGCTCCACCCCGTGGAGGCGCCGGTCGGGTCCACCGCGCGAAAAGGATGGCGCCGATGAACCGCTCGCTTCTGACCATGTTCGTGGTTCTGCTGGCCGGCGCCGCGCCGGCGTCCGGCCAGATCCCCGGCCTGCGCGAGGCCGCCGGAGGCCTGCTCGGCCGCGCCCCCAGCCTCGCGAGCTTTCTCGAGGAAGACCCGGCCATCACCACGAGCCTCGCCGACGCTCTTACGGAGGTGCCGTACCTGGACGGCTGGGCTCCCGCCGACGTGACATCCCTGGGAATCGTCCGGCGGCGGTCCGACGGCTCCTTCGTCCTCCACCCGGGCGCGTATCGATCCGAAGTCCAGAGCTACTGTCTGCACGCCGGGACCCACGGCCCCGGGAGCGGGGACGGCTACCTCTACGCTCCGCTGGCCGGTTCGAAGGCGGCCGTCGTGGAGGCGATCCTCCGGAGCTCGGCGACACATCCGGACGTCCCGCAGCGCGACATCCAGGTTCTCCTGTGGTCGATCATCGCGCAGACGAAGTGGCGCGACATGGGACCGGAGCTGCAGCGAACGGCGCGGCGCCTCCTGGATGACGCCCAGCTCGACGAGCTCCAGGACCACGGGCTGGATCTACTGCCGGACGCCGTGCGGCAGGAGGCGATGCGTCGGCTCCCCCCGCTCGCCCGCGAGGTGTTCCTGGCCGAGGCGCGACTCCGCTCCGCGCTGGCCAGTGGTGCCGCGACCTACGGCGAGCTGGAACAGATCGCCGTACTGGCCGGGTCGCCTCCCGCCGGGGAGGGCGATCGCCCGGTGCCCGACGGCCGGTGGTCGTACCACCCGGAGGGGTATTTCATCCGCTACGATCCGCACGGATACTCGCACACCACCGTGGAGATCTCCGTGCCCGGCCCGATCGCGATCGAGCGGGACGCCGCGGGCCGCATTACCACCATCGAGGAGTGGCGCGGGCGGCGTCTGGCGGTCGGCTACGCGGGCCCGGGCTCGATGCCTTCCGAGATCCGGCTCCTCACCCCGGCGGACACAGCCGGGCGGGCGGTCCCCCTGTCGGCGGCCGCGCCCTCCGGCGCCGCGGCCGCGGACGTACTGGGTGAGCTGGCCCGCCTGCGGGCGGCGCTCGCGCCATCGGCAGCCCCGGCCGATCAGCTCCTCGCGCTCGCGTGGCAGGCGGAGTACTGCCGGGCGGAAGGCGGCTGCGGCGGGGCGGCGGGAAATGGGGCGCCCGGCGGGGCCGAGCGGACGCTGGCCGATGGGTCGCCCGTCTACGATCCGGCGAGCGGCGTCGCCACCCCCGGGCAGACGGGTCGTCAACGGCTGGCTCAGTCGCCGCGATGCCAGCGCGACCAGGAGGCGCTATGCGTGGCCACGCAGGCCGCGCTGGCCCGGGTCGGCGCCGCCATCCGCGCCACCGCTTCCCAGGCGGCGTTCGACGCCTTCAAGCAGGACATGGCGACCCTGACCGAGCAGATCGCGAAGGCCGCGTGCGAGAACGTGGCCGAGCTGCTCGAGATCCAGAGCCAGGCGGCGGGCCTTTCGTTCGACCCGTCGGTCTCGAACACCCCCAACAACCTCCGACTGGTCCGGATCGAGAACCAGCTGAAGGCGATCGCGGCGCGCGAGTGCGGCGGCGACGAGCCCGGGGACTGCGGCCCCGGGATGCGGCCGAAGACCCCGGAGGACGACGCGGCGCTCGACCAGGTGGTCGACGGCCTCCAGAAGGCGCTGGACCAGGCGAAGGAGACGGCCGAGGCGCTCGAAGGGCAGGGCGGTGACACGGCCCAGCGGTACATGGCGGCCCGCGAGCGCTGGAGCACGCTGACGCGGTACCTGGGATACTGGACGATGATGCGGGACGCGGCGACGAGGGCGGGGTGCCTGCCCTCCGGCATCGCGCCGCTGCTGCAGCGGATCATGGAGAACCAGCGGAGCGGGACCGAGAGCCCGAGCGAGTGCCTCATGCTGTGCAACCTCACCGCCGACTGGTACAAGCAGCTGATCCCGGCCCCCAGCGCGCAGCACGCCGAGGCGGCCGCGCGGGAGTTCATGCTCCTGTGCGCGCGGAACTGCTGGTGACCCGCGCGAGGGGCGCCCCCGGCCGCGGCGGCTACGTGGCCGCCGGCATCGTCATGCTGCTGGGCGTGATCGCCTTCGGCGCGATCCTGTACCTGGGTCTGACCGGCCTCTCGATGGAGCGGCTGGTCGTGCCCGGCTCGGCCGAGATCGCGCTGGACGAGACCGGCCGGCACACCATCTACCACGAGTCCCTGAGCACCCTGAACGGCCGCGTGTACGACGTCGAGGACGTGGCGGGCCTGTCGGTGGAGGTGGTCGAGGTGGCGACGGGGGAGGCGGTGCATCTGGACGGGCCGGTGGGTAGCACCACGTACGATCTGGGCGGACGGTCGGGCCGAGCCGTGCTGGCGTTCGACGTGGAGCGGCCCGGCGTCTACCGCCTCTCCGCCGAATACGGGGACGCGGGCGGGCCGGAGACGGTGCTGGCGGTGGGCCGGGGATTGGGAACGCGGATCGCCGCCACCGTGGCCGGCGCGATCGCCGTCATCGGAGGCGCGTTCGTCCTGGCCGTGGCGCTGGCCGCGCTCACGTTCTTCCGGCGGCGGCGCGCGCGGCGGGGAGCGGCACCTCCACCCGCACCCGGGAGCCCCCCTCCGGCGCGCTCCACACCGTGAACCGGCCCCCCGCGCTCTCCGTCCGCTCGCGCATCGCCGCCAGCCCCTCGGCGAACCCGTTCTCGGCGGCGACGGCGTCGAACCCGTGTCCGTCGTCCTCGACGACCGCCACCAGGTCGCTCCCCCGGCGATCCAGCCGGACGTCGATCGCGTGGGCGCCGGCGTGGCGGGCGGCGTTGCCGACGGCCTCGGACAGGACCCGGTAGAGCGCCCGCGACATCTCCCCCGACAGGCCGCGCGGCTCCTCGCCCTCCACCCGGATCCGGAGCGGGACGTTCCGGGTCAGGCGGCGGGCGTCGGCCTTGAGCGCCTCCACCAGCCCCAGCTCCTCGAGAACCGCCGAGCGGCGCCCCTGGGCGTAGGCGCGGACCGCCTCCAGCGCGGCCGTGACCTCCGCCCGCGCCTCGTCGACGACCGCGGCCAGGGCGGCCGGATCGGGCGCCCGCTCGGCCAGTCGGAGCCGCAGGAGGAGCCCCGCCAGCCGCTGGGCGACGTCGTCCTCGAGCGCCACGGCGACCCGCCGCCGTTCCCGCTCGTCCGCCTCGAGCGAGCGGGCCAGCAGGAGCTGGCCCCGCCGGCGGGAGGCGGCCAGGGCGTCGAGCGCCTCGTTGAAGACCCGGGCCAGGCGGCGCATGGCCGGGTCGGCCAGGGGCGAGTCCGCCGCGCGCGCGGCCAGGTCGCCGTCCCGCACCCTCGCGGCCGCCGTCTGGAGCTGATCGAGCGGGCGGAGCGCCGTTCGGACCAGCGCCGCATTCACGAGGAGGCTGGCAGCCAGACCGATCAGGGCGCTCCCCGCCAACGCCGCCCCCACCACGACGGCGCCGTTCGCGATCAGGATCTTCCAGAACAGCGGGACCGACAGCGTTGCCCCCGTCAGCCGGCGGAGGGCGCGCCGGGCGTTCATCGGGATGAAACCGCCACAGCCGCCACCGCCGCGGGGTCGGCTACCAGGTCGAAGCGGACGACGATCTCGTCTTTCGCCCGCACCAGGCCCAGAAAGGCGGTCGGCGGCCGGATGCCGAAGTCGGTCATCCGGAGCGTCTTGCTGCCCCGGAGCCGGACCGTTCCGTCGGGCCGGGGCTCCACCCGCGCGTCGATCCGCACCACGCTCTCCGCCCCGGCCAGCCCGATAGCCCCGACGGCATGGACGGTGAACGGCCCCGGCGTCTCGGCCCCGACCCGCTCGTAGCTCCACAGCCGGAACGTCAGGTGCGGGTGCTCCCGGGCGCGGAGCGCCTCGTGGAGGTCCGCGTCCATCCGCCGGTCGGCGCACCGCAGGGTCTCGACCGGGATCCCCAGCACCGCCCGCTGGAGCGGCTCGGGCAGGCCGGTGATCTCCCATACCTCGGAGGGCGCGCCGACCCGGACCGTCCGCGCCAGGCCCCGGGCCTGGCAGGTGAACCGGTTGACGTTGGAGGACCCCTCGATCCACAGGCGGCTCTCGGGAGCCAGCGCCATGGCGGGGGTCCAGGTCGTGCCCTGGGCGGCCGCGTCGAGTGCCGACGCGGCCGCCAGGATCACGAGGAGGAAGGCTCCACGGATCATCAGAAGGAGAGCGAGCCCTCGATCAGGAACCCGCTGAACTCCGGCTCGTCCATCCAGCGGACTGCGGTGAAGTCGCGGAAGCGCTGGGTCACGTACTCGGTCTTGAACAGCATGTTGTCGAACATCCACCAGCCCAGGCCGAGCTGGACGCGGTCGGTGTACGCGTCCATCGGCACGTCGTTCAGCCGGTCGGTGGTCGCGCGGCCGTAGCGGGCGGCGCCGTAGAGGCGCTGGGGGATGACGTCGATCTTCCCCTCCACGCCGTAGAAGGACCACGTCTCCGAGGGGGTGCCCTCGTCGGTCCCGTTCATGTCGGCGTCCTCGAAGCCGCCGACCATGCCGTTCAGCCACACGCGGCCCGCCTGGTAGAAGGCGTCCATCTGCCACGCCGTCACGTCCTTGCCCGCGCCGAAGTTCACCTGGCCCGCGTCGCCGCCGCCGTTCAGCACCTTCGAGTAGCGGCTGCCGCTGCGGTTGCCGGAGAAGAGCTCGGTCCACGAGCCGCCCTTCGACTTGGCCGGGGTGTCGGAGTGGTCCACCCGGTACACCGACGCGGCCACGTTCCATCGGGAGTCGGCCGGCTCCAGCCACACCTTCCCGTGCAGCGAGCTGCCGCGCTCGTCGAGGAAGTTCTCGGTGGTGACGCCGCCGCCGTAGCCGGCGAGGGCGTGCACCATGCCGGCGTGCCCGATCACCTCGAAGCCGGCCTCCACCGTGTTCTCGTCCACGATGAAGTTGCCGATCAGCGGATTCCGCTGGACCTGCGCGTTGTCGGAGCGGAACCGGTGCTGGTTGCCGAAGTCGATCTCGAAGTGGCCCGCCTTGACGTCCACGTGCTCGAGGACCCGGTTGAGGCCCAGGATGTCCCAGCTCTCCGGGAGCTCCGACAGCATCACGTAGCCCTCACGATCGTAGAACTGGCCCTGGTGGCCCTTCGATCCCATGTAGAACTCGGCGTAGACGTCGATCCCCTTCACCAGGCCCGCCGAGAGGTAGAGGTTGCCCACGGCCGCCTGGAAGCCGGGCGAGAGGGACGCCAGCGTGTCGCCCTCGTGGTCGAGGGCCTGCCAGGCCGTGGCCGCGTCCATGCCCAGGCGGAGCCAGGGGTACTTGCCGTCCGCGGTCAGCGGAACGCCGATCGTGTCCGGGCGCGTGATGCTGCGGGGCGCGACCCGGTTGGGGTTGGGCCGGCGCAGGCCCTCGACGAGCGGGCTCGTCGCGGTCGTGCCGGCCAGCGTGTCCACGGTCGCCGCCGCGGTCTCGTCCGGCGCGGGCTGGGCCGCGGCCGGAGCCACCGACGCCAGGAGCAGCGCGGTGCAGGCGAACATCGGGAATGAGCGCATCGATCGTTCCTTCCTGGATGAACGTGCGGTTCGCCGGCTAACGGGCGGCGGTTTCCGCGCCCCGGCTCGCGAGCTCCGCGGGCGAGGCGACGAGGTCGAAGCGCACGGTGACGCGGTTGGCGGTCTTCAGCACACCCAGCATCGCCGTCGGAGGCTCGATCCCGAACTGGCTCATGAGGAACGCCTTGCTCCCGGTGATGCGGAGCGACCCGTCGGACGCGCGCACCGCTTCCACGGGCAGGTCGATCGGCTTCGTGACGCCCGCCACGGTCAGGTGGCCGCGGAACGTCGCCGTCAGGCGTCCCCGGGCGTCCGGCATCGGCAGCGCGAGCGGGCCGCTCGTCCGGAACGTGATCTTCGAGTGGCGCGAGGCGTCGAGGGCCCTGGTCAGGTTCTTGTTCATCTTGTCGTTCCTGCACTCCAGGGCCGCGACCGGGACCGCGAGCGACACCTGGTCCACCGACAGCGGGACCGGGGTGGCCTCGTCGTCCGGGAGCTGGACCCGGATGCTGGCGTCGAGCGACGAGGTGCTGCAGCTCCAGTCGTGGAGGTTGGACGTCCCCTCCACCGTGAGCTGGCTCGCCGGCGCGAGGATCAGTCGGGCCGGACGCGGCTCCGAGCCCGTGAGGGCCACGAGGACGGGGGTCAGCGAGAGCGCCAGGGCGGTTCTGGGAATCCGGATCTTCATGTCGATTCTCCTTCGAGGTACGGGGCGTTTTGGAGCTCATGCCCATGGTACCGGCGAAGGGAGTGGCGGTCTGTCGGGTCGGGCCCGCCGGGCCGTGTCGGTGAAAAGGGGGTCGGAACGTGGGGAGTTCCCCCACAGCGGCCGGGGATGAGCGGGGAGGTGGGGCCCGGCGGGAGCGCCGGGCCCCGATCGGTGCGGGTCTAGCTCTCGTGCACCCGGCCGGACTGGACCAGCCGCTGCCGCGAGGTGTTGCCGGGGACCGCGATGTGGGTGGCCGGGTCGTACTCCTTCCCGACCGCCGCGCTGCCCTGGGGCACCCAGATCTGCGTGACCGTGTGGCTGTACCCCTGCGGGAGGTACCGGACGTAGTAGCCGTCGGGGTGGAGCGACCAGCGGCCGCTGGGGACGTCGCGGCTTCCCGGACCCATCTCGGCCATGCCCGCCAGGACCGCCACGCGCTCCATCTCGGCGAACGTGGCGTCGGTCTCGGTCACCATCCGGCGGAGGCTGTTCTCGGCCTCCACGATCTGCCGGACCAGCGGCGGCATGTCGGCCACGATCTCGTTCATCACGGAGGCCGGCACGAAGTCGAGCGCGGACCGGTTCACCATGAGGAGCATCTGCTCGTCGACCAGCCGGAGCGCGGTGGCCCGGATCCGGTTGTCCCAGTCCTCGAACTTCGCCCGCGCGATGATCGACCACAGGAGGACCTGGATGTCCCGCTGGGGGATCTCCGGATGGTTCACCGAGTTCCGGAGGATCGCCGTGACCACCGCCTCGGCCGCGCCCACGGGGGGGGCGAACAGGTACCCGTCGCCGCCGCCGGGGCCGTGCGTCCCGGCCTTCAGGCAGTAGCTCTGGGTGTGCATCTCGTAGAGGCCCTCGGCCAGCGTGAAGCCGCCGGTGTCGGTCCGCGGCAGGGTCGTCATCGAGACGAACTCCTCGGCCGCGGGATCGAAGTCGTCCAGCTCCGGATCGGCGTAGACGGCGTCCGAGAGGCTGGTGGAGATCGGCGGGTCGCCGGTCAGCTTGGACGCCAGGCCGTCGCCGGCGACGCGCTCGGTGGCGCGGCGGGCGGCGTCCCGCAGGCCGCCGAGCTGGGCGGCGGCGTCGGGCGGCGGCAGGAGGAGGAGCGCGAGCGGAACCAGGAGAGCGGCGAGCTTCAGTCGAGCGGACACGGCGGCCTCATGGGATGACGGTTCTGGCGGAACGGGCGGAAAGAGATTCGAGTCTACCCGAAGAGCCCGGATTCGATCCAACCCCGGAGGGCGTCAACGCAGGAGGAGCGCGGCCCCGCCGAGCACCAGGATCACGATCGCCACGGCGGTCTTGAAGGCGGCCGCGAAGGCGCGGCCGAGAAGCGCGCCCCACGCCACGCGGCCGGCCGAGCGGAAGTGCCGCGTCTCCACGAACGTCACGATGGCCGCCCCTGCGAACGTGCCGAACAGCCCGGCCACGAGCGGGCCCACCACGGGGATCGGGAGCCCGATCAGCACGCCCGCCAGTCCACCGGCCACGGCCCCCCAGAACGCCTTCCGGGAGCCGCCCCAGCGGGCGCTCGTCCGCTTCAGGATCACCCACTCCACGGCCTCGGCGGCGACCCCCGCGGCGACCAGCGGCATGAGGAGCCACGGCGACACCTCGCCGTAGGCGGTCGCCACGGTCAGGACCCCGATCATGATCCAGACGCCGGGGAGCCCCAGCGGCACGACGAACAGCGCGGCCAGCATGACGAACAGGCCGAGGTAGAGGAGGGCCTGGGGATCGCTCATGCGGGTCGAGGCTACCGGCGAGCCGCGACGCCGTCCAATCGGGCGCGTGGAGCGCGGCTCCCTGTCCGCTTTCAAACAGCGGATGTGGTCGGGCTCCCGATAGCATGGAAACGAAAGAGGCCGCCGGCGAACGCCGACGGCCTCGACAAGTGTTTGGCTCCCCGGGCCGGACTCGAACCAGCGACACGGTGGTTAACAGCCACCTGCTCTACCAACTGAGCTACCGGGGAGTGCAGATCCACAAAATAACCGCTCCGTCCCGGACCGGCCAAGGGACGGCGGATCCGCCACGATGGAGGAGCGCCATGGCCCGCGACGAAGAGACGAAGGACCTGGAAGACCTCACCGACGACGAGCTCGCGGCCCGCGCAGAGGCCGACATCGACGAGCTGAGCGAGGATCTGGAATCGCCCGGGAACGCCGAGTCGCTGGAGGCGCCCGAGGACGAGGACGCGCTCCCGCCCCTGGCCGACGACCCCGAGGACGAGGACCTGGCCCCCGCGCCGACCGACCCCGGCATCACGACCACCGACGACACGATCCCCTGCCCGTACTGCGGCGAGCCGGTCGACCTGTTCCTGGAGCCGTCGGGCCAGCGGACGAAGGAGGAGTTCGTGGAGGAGTGCCCGGCCTGCAGCCGCGACATCGAGGTCACGGTCGAGTACGACGACGCGGGGACGCCGCACATCCACGCGGGGCGGCCGGAGTAGGTCGGGTCGTTGATGTCGCTCGGCTGGGGGGCGGCGCGACCGGTCGAGGCGGTCCACGGGGGCGCCAAATTTAGAGGATGACACCGGGGCCTCCGGTGATTCTCCAGAAACGTCTCTACTGTGAGGCCGTCCGGTGGGAAGTCCCCCGCGGCCCACCTCGACCGGCCGCGCCGCCCCGAGCGCGCGGCGGATCCACGACCGACCCGCGCCGCGCCGCACCGCGCACATGTAGCTTCGCTGGCGCTACGGACCGTGAGCGTGACGGCGGCGGACGGGCGGAGGCCTTCTCGGGGGACTATCCCGCTGGACGGTCGCATCGCACGGACGTCCCCGGAGAATACCGGACGACCACAATGTCATCCGCAAAAATATGGCGCCCCCGTGGAGGCCTTCGTCCGTCCGCCGCCGACCCCACTGACGACCCGGACCTGAACGCCTAAGCCGGGATCCCGTCGATCAGCGCGAGCAGTGAGGCCGAGTCGAAGGGCTTCTCCAGCCGCGGGTTCGGCACCGCGCTCAGGAACTCCTGCGCCCCGTTGGAGAAGGCGCCGCCGGTCATGAAGATCATTCCTTCGGCCTGGTCGGGGACGGATCGGGCCAGCTCGGCGTGCAGGTCCATGCCGGTCATCGACGGCATCATGAGGTCGCACAAGAGGACGTCGTAGCGCTCGCCCGCCTCGATCCGCTCCAGCGCCTCGCGGCCCCCGGCGGCGACCTCCACCTGGTGATGCTTCTGAAGGAGTCGGGCGATGACCGTGGCCACCAGGGGCTCGTCGTCGATGACCAGGATCCGGCGGTTGGCGTGCACGGGCGGGGCGGGCGGCTCGGGCATGCTGTCCTTCGCCGTGGTCGCTGGCAGGGTCACCCGGAAGATGGTCCCGCGTTCGACGCCGGGCTCCACCTCCAGCGTGCCGTTCAGATCGCTCACGATCCGATGGCAGATCGAGAGGCCCAGGCCGGTGCCCCCCCCGATCTCCTTCGTGGTGAAGAACGGGTCGAAGATCTTGCCACGGATGGCGGGAACGATCCCGGTTCCGGTGTCGACGACCTGGACCTCGACCGTGTCGCGGGCCGCGCCGCAGCGGGTGACGACCTGGATCTCGTGGTCCTCGGCCGCGCCCTCCGGGATCGCCTGGACGGCATTGATCAGCAGGTTCAGGAACACCTGGCCGAGACGGGACTCGCTCCCGAGCACCATCGGGATGTCGCCGTAGGACCGGACCAGTCGAGCGCGGTGACGGATCTCGTTCCGGGCCATCCGGAGAGAGCTGTCGAGGACGTGGTTGACGTCGACCGGCCCCGGCGCCTCGTCGTCGGATCGGGAGAAGACCTTGAGGTCGCGGACGATCTTCTGGATCTGGTTCGCCGCCTCGCGCGCGATGCCGATCCCCGCCGAGACCCGGTCGAGGGCGGGAAGGGACGGGTCGTCCATCTGCTCGAGGTCGGTGGCGGCCATCTCCAGGTTCCCCGTCACCGCCATCAGCGGATTGTTGATCTCGTGCGCCACCCCGGCCGCCAGCGTCCCCACCGACACCATCCGGTCGGCGACCATGAGCTGGGCGCGCGCCTGGACCTCCTGGGTCACGTCCCGCCCCAGGAACAGGATGAGCTCTTCGCCATCCAGCGTGACGGCGGTGGTCGAGATCTCGATCAGCTGGCGATCGCCGCCCGACCGGACGATCTCGAACGGCAGGGAGTGTCCGGCGCCCGGCTGGAGGTCCTGGCAGGACAGGATCGACGTCTTCCGTCCGGGAGATCTGGAATGGCTGACGTGCCGCCCGACGATCTGCTCGCGCGGGAGGCCGAGAACCTCCTCCATCCGTCGATTGACTTCGCGGACGGTCCCGTCGGCCGTCGTCACCGCGATGGCGTCGTTGGCGTTGTCGAACAGCGAGCGATAGCGCTCCTCGGAGGCGGCCAGGCGGGCGAACGTGTCGGTCAGCTCCAGCGACTGGACGATCTGGGCGCCCACGGCCTGGGCGAACGCCACCGCCTCCGCGCTCGCGATGTCGGTTCGCCTCGCGCCCAGCAGGATCGCGCCCGCGCCGCTGCCGTAGGAGACGAGCGGGACCACCTCGAGGGTGGCCACCTGCGCGGCCGCCAGGATCGACGTCGAGACGTCCTCGGGCACCTCCGGCGTCGGGATCGTGATCGCCATTCCCCCGCCCACGATCTCCTCCAGGATCGGCCAGTGGCCGAAGAAATCCTCGATGTCCGACCGGGTGTCGGGCGGGAAGCCGATGGCGTGGCGCAGGCAGAGCTCGCCCCGCGAATCCTTCAGGAAGATGGCCCCCCGGGAGATGCCCGCGGCGTGCAAGGTGATCGCCAGCACGCTCTGCATGGCGCGCTCGGGGTCGTCGCGTCGGGCCAGCGCTTCGGCCACGCCCCCCAGAACGGAGAGCTGGGCCGCCTGGAACCAGGTGCGGCGCAGCAGCCGGACCGGATCGTGGTCGTCGAGCGAGAGATCGTCGATCCCGCCGGCGGACGAGGAAGCGCGGGCGACCAGAAAGCCGTGGATCGCCTGGATCAGGCGGTCCGGCGCGATCGGCTTGACCATGTACCCGGTCACACCGGCGCTCGTGAGCCGCGCCGCGTCCAGGCGGCTCAGAAAGCCGAACAGCGCCAGGATCGGGACCTCTTCGAGGCCGGGGATTCCGCGGAGCCGGGCCGTCAGCTCGAGGCCGTCCATATCGGGGAGGAGGAGATCCTGGAGGACGACGGTGGGCGGCATCCGGCGGGCCTCGGCGATCGCCGAGGCCGCGTCCGACGCCTCGGTCACGCGGAATCCCTCGGTGCGCAGAGTGGCCGCCAGGCTCCGCCGCGTCATCGGGTTGTCGTCGACCAGCAGGATCAGGGGGGCGTCGGTCATCAGCCGGCATCGCGGGCGCAAATAGATCCGGGGGGTACTTTACGATCTCTGAGGAAGGGTTGGTTCGTCATGACCCGGATTGAGTATGACGTTACAGCGGGAATCGCGCCACGTTCGCGCCCGGTGCTCGGGGCTATGGAGCGGTGGCCGCCACCCGGTCCAGGTAGGCCCGGATCCGCCGGGCGTTCGCGCCGAAGTCGGTGACGCCGACGCGGGAGGCGGACCGGACGTCGATCCGGCTTCCCACCGGTCCCGGCATCACCCGCACGTCCACGTCGTCGGTGAATCGCAGGAGCGGCGTGGTGGCTTCGGCGCGGATCGAGCCGCCGCCGGGATCGGCCTGGACGACGCGCCACCGGGGCATGGCGCGGGCCGCCTCGAGCGCCACCGCCCAGGCGGTGGGCGGGTCCAGCGCGAGGTCCAGCGGCTGCAGGTCCGGCCAGGCCGGCGACGCCTCGGTCCGGACGTCGTTCGTCCGGAGCACGAGCCACAGGCGCTCCAGCCGATTCACCCGGCTCACTCGGTGACGAAGATCGGGTTGGAATAGACCCAGGGGACCTCGCGAAGGTACCGCTCCGCCGAATCCCCCAGGTACGGTGCCAGGTGGCGGGGGAGGATCCCCACCTCGACCCGGTACGCGCCGGGGGCCTCGACGGCGTGCTCGATCCGGCCCGGCCCCTCGGCCACGACGAACCGGCCGCCGCCGGGAGCGATCCGGTAGAGCCGGATCCGGACCACCGGATCGGGCAGCGTGCCGAGAGCCGACACGTCGTGGCCGCCGAGGACGGGCCGGGGTGGCTCGACCACCAGGCGCTGACCCGGGGCGAGGCCGGCCGCGCTCCCCATCTCGGTGACCCCGTCGGCCCCCTCCAGCCGGAAGTCGAACCCCGCCGGGGTTCCCCACGCCTCGATCGCGATCGCGAAGCGGCCGCGGCGGACCGCCTCCTCGAGCGCGGCCACCCCCGGGGCTCCGGCTTCGGCGGGCTCCACCCGGAGCGCGTTCGTGACCCACGGGATCATGCGGAGGTACGAGTCGCCCCGGTCGCCGTCGCCCAGCGCCCACGGCAGCGCGTTCTCGTGCGCGTCGGCGGCGCCGTAGCCGTAGACCCGGCGGCCCGACGCCAGCAGGGCGTCCCACCGGTCGATGGCGCTCCGGTTGGCGTGGAACATCGGCAGCAGCGCCAGGTCGGGGTGCGCCTCGGTGGTCCGGGCGTAGAACGGGAGCAGGTCCAGAAACGCGCCGAAGCGGAACATGCCCTGCGACCGCCGGTGCTTCGGCGCGAAGTTGGCGTGCGGATTGTAGACCTCGATCAGGTCGGGGCCGAGCCGCGCGATCTCCTCGACCGGCGCGTCCTCCGGATGCGGGAACAGGACGACCGCCCCGTGCGCGCGGAACCGCTCTGCGGCGTCGTCGTCCCGCTGGTTGAACCAGCCGCGGCGCCCCGCCGAGTCGGCGGCCGCCGGCAGGGAGTCCAGCCCGATCGTCATCAGGTGGGACTCCGAGCCCGGCACCAGGAGGACCGAGCCGGGGGCGTCGGCGCACGGGATCCGGTTGGCGAGGAGCCGGCCGCCGGAGTCGACGGCGGCGTCTCCCGGCCGCAGGTAGGCCGCCTCGGCCATCGTCCGCGCCCGCCAGATGTGCCGGTCGTGGTCGGTCAGGTACGCCACGTCCACGTTGGCCCGGCAGAGGGCCGAGCGGAGCCGCGCGTGGCACTCGCGGTCGGGCTCGCCGGTCTCGGGGTCGAACGGCTCGCGGTCGCAGGCGTCGTGGGACCAGAGGGAGTGGACGTGGAGGATCGCCCGCGCCGGCTCCCAGCCGCGCGGCGCGCCGAACGCCGCCGGCGCGGCCAGCGAGTCGGGCCAGGCCGGCACGCCGTCGGCGCCCCCGGTCGCGGGCTCGGCGCACCCGGCGGCGGCCAGGAGCGCCGCCGCCAGGGCGGCCGCCGGGAGCCGGCGCGATCGGGCGCGGGGGAGCGGCGTCGGCATCGTGACAAGATAACGCGGGGGGCGGTATGCTCGCGCCCGATGCGTCCCGTCCACCTCCTCGCCCTCGTGGTCCTCGCCTGCGCGCAGTCGGGGGAGACCGCGCCGCCCGCCGCGACGGCGGGGCGCGCGGCCCCCACGTCCGCCGCGCGGGAATCTCTCGTCGACGTGCCCGACAGGTTCCGCCGCGTCTTCACCGGGACGGTCGGCGGCGGAGACGTCGAGATCGAGCTCCGGCGCGAGGGCGCCTCGCTGAGCGGCCACTACCTGGGGCCCGGCGAGCTCTGGCTGACGGGCGAGATCGACGACGACCTCGCGTTCCGGCTGGAAGAGGAGTCGGAGGCCGGCCCCGTCGGGCATCTGGTGGGGCGGATTCGAGAAGGGGCCGACGGGCTGTGGCGGATCGAGGGCGAGCGCCGGGCGCCGGGCGGCCCGGCCGAGCCGGTGGATCTGGTCGAGCAGCACGCGGCCCTCCCGGGCGGCGTGGCGCTCGTCTCGCGCGACCTGGAGGTAGCCGACTCCGCACGCGGCTGGTCGTTCTACGCCCAGGTCCCGACGTGGGCCGGGGACGACCCCGGGTTCGCGGTGGAGTCTCTGGTCAAGTTCGCCACCCGCCGCATCCACGCCGACCTCGAGGAGTTCCGGCAGTTCGGCGCCGAGGAGCCCGACTCCTTCGCCCGCGCCATGATCGAGGGCGGGGCCGGCTCGTTCTACGAGAGCGGCTACCACGTGGCGCTGGCCGAGGGGGGTGTGGTGGCGCTCCAGTTCGGCGTCTCCACCTACTACGTGGGCGCCGCGCACCCGAACCACGCGAGCTGGACCCTGGTGTGGGACCTGGACGCCGCCGCGCCGATCGAGCTCGAGGACGTCTTCGCCGACGGGGTGGACGGGATCGGCTGGATCTCGGAGCGCGCCATCGCGGCGCTCCGGCACGAGCTGGCCGACGATGCGGACGGGGCCTGGATCGCCGACGGCGCGGGACCGGACCCGGCGAACTTCGAGTCGTGGGCCCCGACTCCGGAGGGGATCTCGATCACGTTCGATCCGTATCAGGTCACCGCGTACGCCATGGGCCCGCAATGGGTCGAGATCCCCTGGTCGGAGATCGCCCCGGTCCTCCGCCCCGCCGGCCCGCTCGCCGCGGTGGCGGCGGCGCGAGGGGTCCGCGTACCTTAGGCGGCCGCTCGGGAACCGGGCGCCCGACATCATCGGATTCGAGGAGGCACACGTGGCGGATTGGGCCCTGATCCTGGGTTCGTCGAGCGGCTTCGGCGAGGCGGCGGCGCGCGCCTTCGCCGCGGACGGATGCAACATCTACGGCGTCCACCTGGACCGGAAGTCGACGCTGGTTCAGGTGGACGAGCTGGTGCGCGAGCTGAAGGCGCAGGGCCGCGAGGTCGAGTTCTTCAACATCAACGCCGCCGACGAAGACAAGCGCGGCGAGGTGCTGGACCACATCCAGCGCCGCCTGACGGATTCCGGCGAGAAGATCCGGATCCTCATGCACTCGCTCGCCTTCGGGACGCTGAAGCCCTACATCGGCCGCGAGGGCCAGCCCGGCATGACCAAGCGGGAGCTCGAGATGACGCTGGACGTCATGGCGCACTCGCTGCTCTACTGGGCGCAGGACGTGGTCCGCCGCGGGCTGATGGGCGAGGGCGGCCGGATCTTCTCGATGACCTCCTCCGGCGACGTCCACGCCTGGCCGGCCTACGGCGCCGTGTCCGCCGCCAAGGCCGCGCTGGAAGCCCACACCCGGCAGCTCGCGTTCGAGCTGGTGCACCACGGCATCACCGCCAACGCGATCCGCGCCGGCGTGACCGACACCCCCGCTCTCCGCAAGATCCCCGGCCACGACAACATGATCGAGGGCGCCCGCCAGCGGAACCCGCACGGCCGCCTCACCACTCCCGAGGATGTGGCCTCCGCCATGGTCGCCCTGGCCGGGCCCGGCACCCACTGGGTGACCGGGAACGTGATCGGCGTGGACGGCGGGGAGGAAGTCGCCGCCGGCTAGTCCCACCGCACTGGTCTCGCCACCGGGAATCCCCGTGCCCCACGTCGTTCTCCTCACCGATTCGCCGCTCCACGAAGTGGTCGACGGCCTCGAGCCCTTCGTGGTGAAGGAGGAGGGGACCGTCTGGAAGCTGCGGGACACCTTCCTCGACCGGCGCGGCGTCCACGCCCTCTGCGAGTGCCTGATCGTCCGGCGCGGCCGGATCGAGCGGTTCTTCGTTCAGCTCTCCCAGCGCGAGGAGGACGCCGCGGTCGTGGCGCGGCCCCATCGGGTGCCGCGGGTGGAGCCGACGCCGTCGGTCAAGCGCATGGTGGCGCTGGTCGCCGAGGCCGCCGAGCGCGGCCACCCCGACGTCCGGATCGCCCGCTCGACCGTGCGCGACTTCCTCTCCGACCGCTGGACGTTCACCCCCGATCCCGACCCCGCCGGCTGGGACCCGCTGCTTCCCTCTCACGGAATGCCGCGGCCGCTGGACTGGGGCGCCGTCTTCGGCGGCGAGGGCCCGGTCGAGATCGAGATCGGCTCGGGGAAGGGGACGTTCCTGGTCGAGACGGCGGAGGCGAACCCGGACGTCCGGTACGTGTCGGTCGAATGGGCGCGGGCGTACGCCCACCACGTGCGGGATCGCGCGAGACGGCGGGAGCTGAAGAACGTGCGCGTGGTCCAGGCGGACGCGGCCGCGTTCGTGGCCGAGCACGTGCCGGCCGGATCCCTGCGGACGATCCACATCTACTTTCCCGATCCCTGGCCCAAGGAGCGGCACCACCACCGCCGGCTGGTCCAGCCCCCGTTCGTGGAGGCCGCCGCCGACGCGCTGGAGCCGGGCGGCGAGCTCCGGTTCGTGACCGACCACGAGGAGTACTTCGAGGAGGCGGTCGAGCGGCTCGCCGCCGAGCCGCGGCTCGAGCGATGCGAGTTCCCCGAGGAGGCGACCCCGTTCACGAACTACCTGCGGAAGTACCGCGAGGAGGGCCGGCCGATCCACCGGGCGCTTTTCGTATTGACAAATGTATGAATACACATACATATTGACGTCATGACAGCGCGTCGCGTTACCGCCAACCTGCCCGCGCCCCTCCTGGAAGAAGCCATGGAGACAACGGGCAAGGGAATCACCGAGACGATCGTCGAGGGACTGGAGCTCGTCCGCCGCACACGCGCCCATCGGATCGCCATGGAGATGAAGGGCCGCCTGAAGCTCGAGATCGACCTGGCGGAATCGCGGGAACGCCCATGATCGTCGATACGTCCGTCTGGATCGATTTCTTCGCAGGCGAGACCATCCCGCTTCTGGAGGACGCGCTCGCGCTGGGGGCGGTGGTCCTGCCGCCGGTCGTGGTGGCCGAGCTGGTGAGCGGAGCGCACCGCAGGCGCGACCGCGATGCGCTCGCGGAGCTGATCGGCAGCCTGGAGGTTCACTCCACGCCGACCGATCACTGGGTCCGTGTCGGTGATCTGCGGAGGACGCTCGGCGAACGCGGGGTCTCGATCTCGACCCCCGACGCGCACGTGGCCCAGTGCGCGCTCGACCGGGACGCGCCGCTACTGTCGCGGGACCAGGCCTTCAAACGGATCGCGGGCGCCATGCCCCTCCGGCTCGTTTCCGAAGAGCTGACGTGATCCTCGTCACCGGAGCCACCGGCTTCGTCGGCGCCGAGATCCTGCGGCGCGCCAGCCGCCGGGGGTGGCGGGTGCGCGGGCTGGCGCGGCACCCCGAGCGGGCCGAGGCGCTGGGGCGGCTGCCGCACGTGGAGCTCTACCGGGGCGACGTGACGGACCAGTCGGATCTCGACGAGGCGATGGAGGGGGTCACGGCGGTCGTCCACCTGGTGGGGATCATCGCGGAGACGAAGTCGGCGACGTTCGAGGAGGTCCACGTGGGCGGCACCGAGCGGGTGCTGGCCGCGGCCGCGCGGGCGGGAGTCCCCCGGTACGTCCACATGAGCGCGCTGGGCGTGGAGGCCGGCCGCGACCGGACCGGGTACTTCCGCACCAAGTGGGCGGCCGAGCAGGCGGTCCGCTCCAGCGATCTCTCGTACACCGTCTTCCGGCCGTCGACGATCTTCGGCCGGGACGGCGATTTCGTCCGGATGCTGGCCCGGGCGGTCCGCTGGAGCCCGGTGCTGCCGCTCCCCGGCGGCGGCCGCCAGCGGATGCAGCCGGTCTGGGTGGGCGACGTGGCGGAGTGCTTCCTGCAGGCGGCGCGCGTCGACGCCACGCCGCGTGACACGTACGAGGTGGCCGGGCCGGAGGTCCTCACGCTGGCCGACCTGGCGGCCGCGCTCGCCCGCGCGATGAACGTCCGGCCCCGGCTGGTCGTCCCCCTGCCGATGGCGCTGGTCCGGGCCGGGGCCGCGCTGGTCGAGGCGCTTCCGGTCCCCGCGCCGGTGACCCGGGAGCAGCTCGTCATGCTGGAGCTGGAGAGCGTCGCCGATCCGGCTGCGGTGGACGGGCTCCGGGCGGACTTCGAGATCGAGCACGCGCGCCTGGAGGACAAGGCGCCGGCGTGGACGCGAAAAGCGGCCGTCTGAATCCGAGGGCCCACAAATATATTTGTAATTCGGGGAGGCACACGATGAGACGCACCACGTTGACGACCGCCACACTCGCCCTCGCTCTGGCCGCGCCGCTGGCCGCCCAGCCGGGCCCCGGCCCGGAGGCGCCGCCGGTCGAGTTCTTCGAGCGCCACCGCGCCGCGTACATGGACCGGATGGAGGGCGGGATCGCGATCTTCCCGTCGACCCCCGAGATCCCGCGGAACGACGACGCCGGGTTTCCCTGGCGGCAGGACTCCGACTTCTGGTACCTGACCGGCTTCGCCGAGCCCGAGGCGGTGGCGGTCCTGAGGCCCGGCGCC
>CAZUIY010000390.1:0-1678 GCA_964619975.1 uncultured Gemmatimonadales bacterium | reverse complement strand
GTGCGGATGATGTTGCAGTCCTCGGTCGGATCGGAGTCGCTGTCGGTGACGTTGGCGTCCACCAGGCGGATCTCCGCGCCGTTGGTCAGGGTGACCGCGGTGCCCTCGACGTTCGGGAACACGGTCTGTCCGAGGTCACGCGCGAGCGTGAGCTGGACGAACGCGGTCTCTCCGGCACGAACCTGGACGCCCGCCGAAGCGAGGTACGGGATGCCCGAGATCGTGTGCGCGGCGCGGACCGTGTAGCTGCCCTGCTCGATGTCGCTGAAGAGGGCGAAGCCGTTGGCGTCCGTGGTCGCCGTCTCGAGTTGCGCGCCCGACGCGTCGTGCAGCGCCACCGTGACGCCGGCCTGAGCCGTGCCACTGCGGTTGGTCACGAGGACGTTCAGGCTGCCATCGGTCGTCGGATCCGGACCGGCCGGCGGCGGCGCCAGGGCGATGTTCGCCTGAGCCGAGTTGGTGGTGGCCGACAACGACACGCTGGTCGAAGCCGAGCTGAAGCCCTCCTTGGACGCGGTCACCGCGAACGACGCGGAGCCCGTGGCCGGGACGGGGATGTTGGTGATCACGTAGTTGCCGCTCGCGTCGGTCAGAGCGGTCGTCGTGGCCGGCGACGTGCCAACCAGGGCTCCGATGATGCCGGCGCCGGTGACGGAATTGGTCACCTGACCGGAGATCGTCCCGGAAACCGGGTCGACCGTGGTCGGCGGTGGAGTCGCGCCATCGTCGTCAGCGCACGCGGTTGCCAGGGGCAGCGCGAGGGCCAGCGCGAAGAGCGGCGAACGCCACGTCTTCTTAAGGAAACTCATCTCGAGTTTGCTCCTCTGATTGTGGGTGTGCTCGTACGGGTGCTGTGAAAAAAGAACGCCGAAAAGCCGGTTCGCTTCTGCGCCCACCTCCTTGAGTCTGAATCGGTTCACGTTGCGTATCGGTCTCCGTTGGGGCCGCCTCGGCGGCCGGTTCGTGTTCGCCCTCGGGGACACCGCTCCCCGGACTCAGATTTCTGAGCCTTCGTCAGATATCTGAGTCGAGAGCCTGCCTCGGATCGACGTCCGGGACCGGCTCAACTCGTTGTGGTTCCAGCGGTTCGGCCTTCAGGCGCCAGCCGCTTGGATAGGGCGGACCCCATAAGTCGCAAAGCGCGTGCCGCTACTGCAGATCCCCTCTGGGAGAGACCCCCAGCCCGGGGGCCAGCGGGTCCGGAAGCACCCGGCCGCCGTCCATCCGGAGGCCCTCGAACGGGTCGTCCGAGAGCAGCAGGTGGCCGTCCAGGTCCACCCAGTCGGCCAGCGGCGCCAGGTGGGCCGCGGCGGCGATCCCCAGGGACGACTCCACCATGCACCCCAGGAACACCCCGAAATGGAGCGCCCGGGCGGCGGTCATGAGCCGGTACGCCTCCCCCACCGAGCCGGTCTTGGCCAGCTTCACGTTCACCACGTCCACCACGCCCACCAGGCCGGCCAGGTCGGCGGTGGTGCGGCACGACTCGTCCGCCACCACCGGGATCGCCGTGGCCGAGGCGACCCGGGCCAGCCCCTCCACGTCGGCGGCCGGCACCGGCTGCTCGATCAGCTCCACGCCCAGGTCCTCCAGCGGGCCCAGCCGGGCCAGGGCCTGGTCGCGGGTCCACCCCTCGTTGGCGTCGATCCGGATCGGCTTGTCGGTCATCCCGCGGATC
>CAZUIY010000389.1:0-1160 GCA_964619975.1 uncultured Gemmatimonadales bacterium | reverse complement strand
TACGATCATGTTTTTCGGGGATGGGGAAGGCATGATCCATGGGCAAGCCTGCGGTTGCGATCGAATTGTCTTCGGCGGAACGACGTGAACTGGAGAGCCTGGCGCGGCGGCGCAAGACGGCGCAGGGGTTGGCGCGGCGGGCGCGCATCGTGCTGGCGGCGGCGGACGGGCTGGAGAACAAGGCCATCGTCGAGACGGTGGGCGCGGACGCGAACACGGTGGGCAAGTGGCGCCGCCGGTTTGCCGAGCGGCGCCTGGACGGCCTCTACGACGAGCCCCGGCCCGGGGCGCCGCGGCGAATCGGCGATGACGAGATCGTCGAGGTGGTGCGCCGGACGCTCGAGGAGACGCCCGCCGACGCCACGCATTGGAGCCTGCGCGCGATGGCGCGGGCGGTGGGCCATGCCCCCTCGACCATCCATCGCATCTGGCAGGCGTTCGGGCTGCAGCCGCACCGCAGCGAGAGCTTCAAGCTCTCCAGCGATCCCTTCTTCGTCGAGAAGGTGCGCGACATCGTCGGGCTCTATCTGGCGCCGCCCGAGCGGGCGCTGGTGCTGTGCGTCGACGAGAAGAGCCAGGTGCAAGCGCTCGATCGCACGCAGCCGCTGCTGCCCATGCGTCCCGGCCAGCCGGAGCGGCGCAGCCACGACTACATGCGCCACGGCACCACGACGCTGTTCGCGGCGCTGGACGCGGCGACCGGCGCGGTGATCGGGCGCTGCTTCCCGCGTCACCGGGCCAGGGAGTTCCTCAGCTTCCTGCGCACGATCGAGGCCAACGTCCCGGCCGACCTCGACGTCCACCTGGTGATGGACAACTACGCCACCCACAAGACCGCCGCGGTCCGCAACTGGTTCGCCCGCCATCCCCGCTGGCACGTCCACTTCACGCCGACCGGCGCCTCGTGGCTGAACCAGGTCGAGCGCTTCTTCGCCCTGCTCACCGAGAAACAGCTGCGACGCGGCGTGCATCGCTCCACGAAAGACCTCAAAGACGCCATCTCGCGCTACATCGACACCGTCAACGCGGATCCAAGCCCCTTCCGCTGGACCAAATCCGCCGACGACATCCTCGCCACAATCAAGCGGTTCTGCCTGCGAACCCTCGAAACCGCCGATATTCAAAGAGAAATCAGCGAAACTTCGGAATCAGGACACTAG
>CAZUIY010000388.1:0-1416 GCA_964619975.1 uncultured Gemmatimonadales bacterium | reverse complement strand
CTCGACCGGGCGGTGGAGCTGATGGAGGAGGCGCTGACGCTGGCCCGCGAGATCGAGAACCCGGCCGAGGTGGCGGCGGCGCTGCGCGGCCTGGCGAAGATGCGGATCCATCAGGAGGACTGGGAGCGGGCCGAAGCGCTCTACGGCGAGGCGCTGGAGGTGGGCCGGGCGAGCGGCGACCCGCAGGCGGTGGCGTGGGCGCTGGCGGGGCTCGGCGAGGCCGCGCGCTATCGGGGCGACCTGGATCGGGCTTCGGCGCGGCTGGCCGAGGGGCTGGCGCTCTGCCGGAAGCTGGACAGCCGGCCCGGCATGGCCTACCTGCTTCAGGCGGCGGGCCACGTGGCGAGGTACCAGGGCGACCTGCCGCTGGCGCGCGAGCGGTACCGCGAAGCCCTGACCCTGCTGCACGAGATGGGAAACCGCCGGCGGATCGGCATCTGCCTGCTGGGGATCGCCGCCCTCGACGTCCGCGAGGGGAACTTCCGCCGCGGCGGGCTCCTCTACGGGGCGATCCAGCCGATGCGTGAGCCGCTCGGCATCCGGATCGCCCCGGCCGACCAGGGGGAGTACGAGCGGGCGGTGGCGGATGCGCGGTCGCACATGGAGGAGGAGGAGGTCGAGCGGGTGCTGGCGGAGGGCCGCGCGCTGGAGCTGGACGAGGCGGTGCGCCTGGCGCTGGAATGACGGCCGGGGCTGCGGCCTGAATAGGCGCGGCTAGCGCCGCCGGATCCGCACGACCCCCTCCTGCGCCACCGACGCCACCAGCGTTCCGTCCCGGGTGAAGAACGTGGCCCGGGTGAAGCCTCGCCCGACGGCGGTGGACGGGCCCTCCATGGAGTAGAGGAGCCAGTCGTCGACCCGGAACGGGCGGTGAAACCAGATGGCGTGGTCCAGGCTGGCGACCATGACGTTCGGGTCGCGGAAGGTCAGCCCGTGCGGCTGGAGCGCGACGTCCAGCAGGCTGTAGTCGGAGGCGTAGGCCAGGACCGCCTGGTGGTGGAGGTTCCGGTCGTCCATCCGGCCGCGGGCGCGGACCCAGACGTGGCGCCGCGGCTCGGTGGGCCCGGGGGCGAACGGGTCGTCCATCTCGACCGGCCGGAAGTCCAGCGGGCGGTCCTGGGTCAGGATCGAGCGGAGCGGCTCGTCGATCTCGTCCGCCCGCTCGCGGATCCGCTCCAGCTCCGGGCGGACCTCCTCAGGGGGCGGCACGTCGGGCATCTCGATCTGATGGGAGACGCCGTCCTCCGGCGCGTGGAACGAGGCGGACAGGTTGAAGATGGCGCGGCCGTGCTGGATCGCGGTCACGCGGCGGGTGGTGTAGGAGCCGCCGTCCCGCAGCCGGTCCACGAAGTAGACGACCGGGATCGACAGGTCGCCGGGCAGGATGAAGTAGCCGTGCATCGAGTGGGCCGGCCG
>CAZUIY010000387.1:0-1391 GCA_964619975.1 uncultured Gemmatimonadales bacterium | reverse complement strand
AGTAAGTGTCTAGAAATTACTTCCCGTTTTACGGGGACGAATCGTGTAGTTCCACTGTGGACAAACCGCGTGTTTTTCGATCATTAACAACTCCATCTCTTTGTCAGTAACAGATAAACCTTTCTGGTAAATGGCCTCGTTAAGGAATGCTTCAACTCGCAAGCCGGTTGTGGTATTGGTGGAGCATAATCCGTCCAGTAGGACATCATAAGAGGTTAAAGGCGTACCGGCCCAAGTACGGCTAATCTGGCTGAATAAACGATGCTCTATGGGATTCCATTTGGATGCGCCGGTTGGGTAGTGACAGACCGTAACGGCCAAACCGAAGGCATCAGCTATCTTCTCTTGAAGTTGTTGCTTCCAACGCCGGGGTCGGTAGCCGTTACTGCCACCACCATCGGCCAAAATCAGCAGTTCTGGCGCTTCAGGATAGAGCCAGCAGCCAAATTCTGACCACCACCAGGCAATGGTAGCTACGGCCATCTCCGGTGTGTCAGCGGACTGACCAACGGCGACATAGCCCAGATTATAATGGGTATCGTAGATGCCGTAAGGAATAGCCTGACCTTGGGCATAGCTGGGAAAATCATGGGTATTGACGGCTGTAGCTTGCCGACACCATTGCTGGCCTCGATTGAAAAAGTTCCCGATCAACTCTTTCTTCTTGGTATCCACGCTGATGGACGGCCAGCCAGCTTTGCTAAAGGCATCTCTCTGGCTGTTAAGGTACTCGAACTGGTCGTCACGACCAGGATGTGGTTGGGGATGTAGCCGTTTACAATTGCTTTTGGGGCTAATCCTTTGCTCTTTTAACAGCCCCCGAATGGTTTCCCGGCTTAATTCAACCCCTTCTTGCTCCTGTACGGCCCCTTGAATCTTGCTCAAACTCTGACACGTCCAGTTCTGACCCGTCTCGGGGTTGCCCGCCACATCTTTCTCGACCACCTTGAGTAGTTTCTCGGTTACAGCGGGGTCTTTTTTTGGGTGCTAGGTCGCCCCGCTCCAGCTAAACGAACACGCTCTTCGGGACGGGTTTCTAAATTCAGCGTCAGTTCTTCCTGACCCCGTTGAATCGTCTTTTCATCCAGACCAGTGATCTGGCTAACCAACTTGATGCCGCCGTGTCCATGCCGATTGGCTTCTACGGCCGCATACCAGCGCCGTTGCTGTTCATCCAGGCGACTTATCACCAGATTGATCTGTTGGTGAATCCGTTGTGTCGGTATGTCAACTTCTTGCTGACAATTATCACACTGACATTGATGGACATCTCTTGCTTTCATTTCTCTTCGCTCACCCTGCAATATTGAAAGCGCGAGAATAGATCTTTTCCTTGAATTGAGCAACTTCCGTTTTTCAAAACGGGAAGTTATTTTTAGACGATTCCTAAG
>CAZUIY010000386.1:0-2581 GCA_964619975.1 uncultured Gemmatimonadales bacterium | reverse complement strand
GTTGAGGAAATAGAGGCCCGGGCTTAAGTTGCGCCCGATCCGGTGGCGTCCGGCCTCCGGCCCTTCCACTCACGATCACGGGATTCCGAGCATGCGGAAGATCGCGGTGGTCAACCACAAGGGTGGGACGGGGAAGACCACCACCGCCGTCCACCTGGCCGCGGGCCTCGCCGACGAGGGCCGCCGGGTCCTCCTGATCGATCTGGATCCACAGGGCAACATCGGACAGTGGTTCGGCATCGACGGGAAGCGCGTGCGCGTGGTGGATCTGCTGGAGAGCCGCGCGGGCCCGGCCGAGTGCGCGGTGGAGGTGCGCGAGGGGCTCGACGTGATCGCCAGCGACTGGCGTCTGGCCGAGGCCGAGGAGGACCTGATCCGCGGCCGCGAGCGCGAGAAGTGGCTCGGCCGGCGGCTCTCGAAGCTCCGTGGCTACGACTTCGTGATCGTCGACTGCGCGCCGTCGATGAGCCTGCTGACCTCGAGCGCCCTCCATTACGCCGACGAGGTCGTCATCCCCATCTCGATGGAGTACCTGGCTCTGTTCGGCGTGAAGCAGATCATCGAGAACATCCTGCGGATGAACTCGTCGAACGGTTCGAAGCTGCGGATCACCGCCGTGGTTCCGACGTTCTACCAGCGGAATCTGCGCAAGAGCGGCCAGATCCTGCGCGCTCTGGAGAAGCACTTCCGGGGCGCCGTGGCGGAACCGATCCGGATCAACGTCCGTCTGTCGGAGGCCCCCAGCCATCGACAGACGATCTACGAGTACTCCCCCCGCTCTCACGGCGCCGAGGACTACCGCCGGCTGGTTTCCCGGTTCACGGGCGATGGCTGAAAAGAAGGACGCGGTCGGCGACGACCCGCTGGAGTCGCTGGACGCGGACGCCCTCTCATCGCTTCTGGGGCAGGCCCCGCGTCCGCGCGGCAAGGCGGGCAAGGCGGACGAGGGCGGCGAGGACGAGGCGGGCGGAAAGCGGAAGCGTCCCCCGGCACCGTCCCGGGTGAAGAAGGCGCCGCAGGAGCAGGGCGAGCTGCTCCCGGTGGAGCGGGGGGACCCGTCACCGGCGGAGCCGGCGGAAGACGCCCCGGCGGCGCGGGAGGCGGCGGAGTCCCCCCCCGCGTCCCTCGTGCTCTCTCCCGACGCGACCGAGGCGGAGATCCGCGAGATCCTCCAGCGGAGCCCGCGCGACCCCGACGCCGGCATCGCGCTCGCCCGGCTCCAGATGGAGCGCGGGGACCGGGACCGGGCGCTGGAGCGGCTCCAGGAGGTGCAGCGGGCGGCGCCGGACCACGTCGGCGTCAAAGTGCGGCTGGGGCAGGCCTACGCGGCCATGACGGCGTATCCGGAGGCCGAGGCCGCTCTCGAGGGCGCGATCCGGCTGGACCCCGACCACGCTGAGGCCCGCTGCGAGCTCGGGATCGTGCGGGCGAAGAAGGGGCTGTACGCCCAGGCGGTGTCGGATCTGGAACGCGCCCTGGCGACGGACCCCGCGGTGTACCGGGCCCACTACTATCTGGGCGTGTGCCACAACCAGCTCGGCCGGCTGGACGCCGCGGTGGAGGCGCTGGAGCGGGCCGTGGCGGCCGATCCGCGGCACGAGAGGGCGTGGTACCAGCTCGGGATCGTCTATGACCGGAAGGGCTCGTACGAGCGTGCGCGGGAGATGTATCGGAAGGCCCGGGAGGTGCGGAGTGGCTGAGCAGAGGGGCGAGCGGCGCGGTTTCGGCACGCGCGCGATCCACGCGGGGCAGGAGCCCGATCCGGTGACCGGGGCGGTCATGCCGCCGATCTACCAGACGTCCACCTACGTCCAGCGGGGCGTGGGGGACCACTTGGGCTACGAGTACGCCCGGACCCACAACCGGACCCGCGAGGCGTTCGAGGCCTGCGCCGCCTCGCTCGAGGGCGTGGAGCACGGGATCGCCTACGCGTCGGGGACCGCCGCCATCCACACCCTCCTCCTGCTCCTCCAGGAGGGGGACGAGGTGGTGTCGGGGGAGAACCTCTACGGCGGCACGCACCGGCTCTTCGAGCGGGTGATGCGGCGGTTCGGGCTGGAGTTCCGGTACGTGGACAGCCGCGACCCCGAGGCCGCGCGGGCGGCGATGACCGAGCGGACCCGCATGCTGTACCTGGAGACCCCGTCCAACCCGCTCATGCGGCTGACCGACCTGGCCGCCATGCGGGCCGTCGCCGACGACGCCGGCTGCCTCATGGTGGTCGACAACACCTTCATGACGCCGTACTTCCAGCGGCCATTCGAGCACGGCGCCGACCTGGTCGTCCACTCCACCACGAAGTTCCTGAACGGCCACCGCGACATGGTCGGCGGCATCGTCCTGACGGACGACGACCTGCTGGCGGAGCGGCTCCGGTTCCTGCAGAACTCCGTGGGCGCGGTGCCGGGTCCGTTCGACTGCTGGCTGGCGCTCCGCGGACTGAAAACCCTCCACATCCGTATGGAGCGCTCGGAGGCGAGCGCCCGGCGGATCGCCACCTGGCTGGCGGACCGTCCCGAGGTGGCGCGGATCCACTACCCCGGGCTCCCGGATCATCCCCAGCACGAGCTGGCCGCCCGCC
>CAZUIY010000385.1:0-2492 GCA_964619975.1 uncultured Gemmatimonadales bacterium | reverse complement strand
GCCGTCAAGACGTTGAACCGCATCGTTGCGCCCGTAGGATCGTAAGCAATGGTTTCGGGATGCTCGACGGTCACACGGTCTCCATTTTGAAGATTAAGGACGAAAGGTCGAAACGGACGTTGATGAATCAGTTGGGCAATTTGTGCCCGCATTTCGTTGGCCGACACGGTGGCGACTCCCTCGAACTAAGGTGGAACATGAAAGGTTTGGAGGCACGTTTCTTCATTTTCGTGCTCCTTTTGGGAAAAGAAAGGGGAAACACCCCGACAGAACACGAAAAAACCCGTCGGGCTGGCTCGGCCCGACGGGTCTTCGTCTTTTTCAATTGGCAGTTGCCGCGTTTTCACGCGGCGTGATTTTTATGCAGTCAGAGACTGGGGTGCGCAAAAGTTGGGGTTGTGTGAATTTGGGTTCCCCTGACTTATTGTGCGCTGGTGACTTTCCGGCCTAGAGCTTGTCTGCGCTTGGACCGATAGGTGGTTCCCAGCAGATCGTTGCTAAAACCTTGGGCGACTTTCAAGGGTGTTTGCAGCAAGGCTTGGTTTACCCGCTCGCCGTCCCACTCGCCCACCAAAGCTCCCAATGCCGGAAGCAGGCCAGTGAATCCGCCTTTCACGTGGTCGCCGGCGATGGCTTTGTAGCTGCCGAATGTGGATTCCAATATTTCCGTGCTCGACGGCAGGCGGCCGCCCGCAGGCGCTTGGTGGCATTGCTCACGGACGAAATCCGCCAGTTGTCCCGCCAGCGCTTCGGTGTCGTCGTTGAGGAGAGGTCGGATCGCCTGTTGCGTTTTCGTGATGGTCGCTGGGCAGTAGCCATGCGAAGCCACCACGCGAATCACGATCTCGCACATGGATTGCATGCTCCACCATTTCTCAATCGACGTCCGATGCGGCCTCAGCGGACCGAACTTCTCCTCCAACCGCTCCGCCGAAATATGCTCGGCGACTCGCGCGGGGTGATCCAAGAGGTGCAGCATTTTGTCCGCCCAACAGAACTGCTCGCCCAGGTTCATAAAGCGAGCCTTCGAACGTTGCGAAGGGGGAATCAGAAAAGCCGCATCGGTCAGCCGCACTCGGGAAGCGATGTTGGCCACGGTCTTGTTATAGCCGGCCCAGTCCGTGTGATCGTCACCGACAATCGCTTTCCTCAACAGGTTGGCGGCTTTATGGGCAATATCCGAACAGGCAATCGTCTTCCGGTCTTGGCAAAAAGCCTTGATTCCACCGACCAAATCACCGCCTTCGTCGCTGACGATCGCCAGCGGACAGCCGCCGATTTTTTCCGCCGCCGCTTTCAATTGCTTGCCAACAACGCGCTTGTCGGTCTTCTTCTCCGCGAACATCGCCAGGGCGTGCAGATGGCAGGGCTTGATCGCCTCGCCTGGCGGAGGCAAGCGGCTCGCTCGAATGCCAAGCACCACCAGGCACTTTTCCTCGCCTACTTGGAGCGAATGATCGGCGAAGAGAATCCAGTCATCCGCCTTCTCCTTGGGCTCCGAAAACGCCCACGTCCCCAGCCGAACAAGCCAGTTTCGAACGGTGCCGGCGGTGACCGGCAACCAATCCGAATCCAGGCCCTCGATCAAAACATCGACGACTCGAGACGAGGCCCGAAAGGACAGCCGCGCTTGCAATACGAAGCGTTCCAGAATCACGCTGACCTGCACTGCCGAGTAGGCGCTTCGAGCGACGTTGGCTTTGCCTGGCGGCTTGACGGCGCGGCCTTTAGTTTTTTTTCAACTCCTCCACCTCTCGGCGAAGCCTTTCATTCTCCTCGTTCAACTTCGCTTCGTTGTGGGCCGCTTCCTCGCACTTCTGCTTCCAGCGATCACGACTGGCTTGAAGATCCCGCACGGCGCCACGCAACGCCCCGAGGGCAGCGGCTTGCTGTCGATTTCTGGCTTTGATCTTCTCCAAGCTCTCCCGTTGCCGCTTAAGCACCAACCCCGGACGAGTTGCAGCGGTTTTCATCTCGGATATAGCTTTCACAGCCGAACACTCCCACAACGAGCACCAATGCGCACAAAACTAAGCCATCCTCCACCCCCGAAAAACGCGTGTCAATACCAACTTTTGCGCACCCCACACGGCGCGGCGCCTTGTGTTCTCAATGGATTTTCACGATCCTTGGTCAGCCCCACGTCGTGAAGACGCTTGCGGTCGAGCTGGGATTGATCCAAGCGGGCCTTGCCGATCCGCAGAAGCCGGCGTCGATGATGCTCTTTGTGGGGCAGACGGGAACGGGAAAGATCGAAACCGCCAAGGCCCCGGCCAGCGCAGCGTGCAGCCGGGGCCAAAGTCAACTCTGGCCGCCCCAGCGGCAAGGCAGTTCGATCATTTCCGGATCTGTGCCATCCGGAACTACCCTCCATTGTTGCTCCTCAACATCGAATTCGGTGATGGAACTGATGGGCATTTTCAGGTAGCGTCCTCGCGCTTCGACTGCCACACGGCCACTGGGAAGCAGAATGGCGCCGTCACCTTCAAAAT
>CAZUIY010000384.1:0-1720 GCA_964619975.1 uncultured Gemmatimonadales bacterium | reverse complement strand
GTCGCCGAATCCCAGAGTGAAGGCGAACCCCGGGTCCACCTCCTCCTGAACGAAGGACACGTTCTCCCGCCGCCGCAGGTCCACGCGCAGGGGCTCGAACGCACGCCACCACTCGCCGCCGCCGGTCGGTCCCTTGAACGCCGCCACCAGCTCCGGCGCCAGCAGCTCGAGCGTCAGGGACTCGTTCCGCACTACCGAGAAGTCTCGCAGGTCCAGGCTGTCGAGCGATCGGCTGGCCGCGCGGGTATGGTTGCGGACGAATCGGCTGCTGTAGCTGTAGCGGGGACTCAGCCAGCGTCCCACGGGCGGCGCCCAGGAGAAGTCGAAATCATGGCTCCGCAGGGCGTCCACGCCGAGGGCGCCCCGCTCCCTCACCGTCTCCGGAAACGCGAGGTCGCGCGTATTGTCGATGCCGAACGAAGCCCGCATGGACGTCATGAGCTGAAACGCGACCCGCGCCGTCCCGATCAGGTGGCGGGTCGTGTCCGCGGTGAAATCGGACCCTTCGGCGATCAACTTGGTCTGGCTCCGCTCTTCGTCGACCGACTGCGCGCTCAACGTGACGTTGGACGGGAGCGGGTTGAGGTCGGCCGTCGCCAGCCGCTGCATGGCCGATGAGCGCTTGATGATGTCGGGCCACGGCAGCCCGGCGACCCAGCCCAGTCCCAGGGACACCGGGCGCTTGCGGAAGCCGTGTCGATAGCCGAGCCACGCGTCGAGGCGGCCGCGCTCGGAGTCCAGGTCGACCGAAGAGAAATCGGAGGCGCGCCACGTGAGACGGGCCTCGAGCCGATCGACCGTGGCCGCGATCAACGGGTTGGTGGACTCGCGCTCGCGGAACGCGCGGACCGTGAGCACGCTCCCCCCGTCCCGGCGGGTCTGGGCCTCCCGGATCTCCGATCCTTCGGCCAGCGGGATGTCGGAGCCCACCCGGAAGAGGGGCGCAGCGCTCCGTGAGGTGTAGTCCCACGTGAGCGGTACCGCGACCCCCCACGCCTGCGGCAGGAACCGATCCACGCGCACCAGCGCGTTCATGTCGAGGGCGCCGCTCTCGAAGTTGTTGCGGCCCGCCCCGAAGCTCCGGTAGCGGCCATCCCGGTTTTCGTACGACATGGTGAAGACCCCCACGTCGGCCAGGTCCGCCCGGGCGTGGACGTAGGCCGCGGCCCCGCCCTCCCGCAGGGGACTCGTCAGGCGCCACTCGTCGATCCAGAAGGCGCCCGTGGCGAAGTCCCCGGTCGAGTTTTCGACGCCGATCGTGAGCTGGGCGATCTCCGTCAGCGTGGGCGGCGGCGTGGTCGGACTCTGGATCCGCACCCGGTATCGCCCGTCTTCCGACACTCGGGTGCCCACCGTGGACCCGGTTCCGGCGAGGCTGTCCAGGAGCGCCTCCTTCAGCCGGGTGAACTCGTCGAACTCGATGACGTGCTCCTCCCACTCGCGATCCTGAAGCGGGGCGGCGTACTCGTAGACGTTCAGCGTGTCGATGCCGAACGCGACGAAGAACGTCGGCTGTTCGCCACCGTCGGTGGGCCGCCCCTGCACCCACAGCGCCATCCGCTCGTAGTCGATGTAGCTCTCGCGATCGAACAGCGGCCGGTAGATCGCGCCCCGGGCTCCCGCCTCGAGGTCCCGGTACCCCAGCTCCAGCGACTGCTCCCGCACCAGGTCGCGGATGCCGGCCACCTCGTCGGCCCGGTCCTGCACCGCCACCACGCCC
>CAZUIY010000383.1:0-1405 GCA_964619975.1 uncultured Gemmatimonadales bacterium | reverse complement strand
GACAGCCGGAACGAGTCGCCGGTGAAGTCGGCGTGGCGGTAGACGTCGTCCCGCTGGTAGTGGTGGACCAGGACCGCCAGCTCGGAGCCGAGCGTCGCCTTCGCCGCGCGGATCCGCGCGTCCAGCTCGTCGGCGGGAGCGTTCGCGTAGCCGTCGAACGGGATCGACGCGCCGGGCTCCACGTCCAGCAGGCCGACCGTCCCGTGCGAGGATCCGCCGCGGTACACCTCCGTCCCCTTCTCGTCGCACTCGAGCGAGACGTCCTCGAAGATCTTGAGGTCCTCCACGGGCCGGGGCTCAGCCGCCCCGGGCCTCCTTGAACGCCTTCGAGAGGGCGGGCACGATCTGGAACAGGTCCCCGACGATCCCGTAATCGCTGATGCCGAAGATCGGCGCGTTCGCGTCCTTGTTGATGGCGACGATGGTGCTCGAGTTCTTCATCCCCACCACGTGCTGGATCGCCCCGCTGATGCCGACGGCCAGGTAGAGCCGCGGTGTCACCGTCTGGCCCGACGAGCCGATCTGCCGGTCCATCGGCAGCCACTCGTTGTCGCAGACCGGCCGGCTGGCGGCGAGCTGTCCGCCGATCGCCTCGGCCAGCTCCTTCACGATCGCCAGGTTCTCCTCCTTGCCTATGCCGCGGCCGACCGCCACGATCACGTCGGCGCGGGAGAGGTCCACCTTGTCTTCGACCTCCTGGAAGGTGTCCAGCACCTCGGTCCGGGTCTCCACGCCGGAGAGGTCGACCGCCTGCTCGACCACCTCGGCGGGCGATTCCCCGGGCTCGGCCGCGCTGCCCGGGTACGCGCCGGCCTGGAACGACACCAGGCGCGGGCCCTCCCCGGTGATGACGCAGTCGGCGTTCAGCTTCCCCTGGTACGGTTGCCGGACGAGCACGGCGTCCCCGTCCTCCACGCGGTGCTCGATCACGTCCGACACGAACCCGGCGTCCAGCGCCGCGGCCAGCCGGGGCACCCAGTCCCGCACCTGGTAGGTGTGGGGGAACAGCACCCACGCCGGGGACTCCGCCTCGATCGCCTGGCGGAGGGCCGCCACGTACGGGTCGGGGGTGTAGGGCTCGAGCTTCGGGTCCGCGATCTTCCGGACCCGCTCGACCCGCTTCGCCGCGGCCTGCTCGGCCGCCTTCGCCGGGTCGCCGCCGATCACCACCGCCTCCAGCGGGAGCCCCAGGGCTTCCGCCAGGACCTGCCCCGCCCGGATCGTCTCCAGCGAGGTGGGCCGCAGCCCGTCGGGTCCCGCTTCTGTCACCGCCCAGATCGCGCCCGCCATCACAGCACCTTCGCTTCCTGCTGGAGCTTCTCGATCAGGATCCCGGCCGCCTTCGCCGGGTCGTCGCCGGGGATCATGTGGGCCTCGGTCGTCTTCTCCGGCACGTAGAGCCGGC
>CAZUIY010000382.1:0-2745 GCA_964619975.1 uncultured Gemmatimonadales bacterium | reverse complement strand
GTCGACATCCATCCGACCGAGAACCTGCCCGGCGTGGAGGTGGCGATGACCATGCTCCACGCCGGCGGCAAATTCGACCACTCCTCGTACAAGGTGTCGGGCGGCCTCCACGGGGTCGGCGTGTCGGTGGTGAACGCGCTGTCCGAGTGGCTCGAGGTCGAGGTCATGCGGGACAAGAAGCGCTACCACCAGCGCTACGAGCAGGGGTTGAAGGCGACCGAGCTCCAGGTGGTCGGTACGTCGAAGGAGACCGGCACCATCGTCCGGTTCCGCCCCGACCCCGAGATCTTCCCCGAGATCGACTTCGACTACGACACCCTGTCCACCCGGCTCCGCGAGCTCGCCTTCCTGAACGCCGGGGTGAAGATCTCGATCGTCGACGAGCGCGACGACGAGGGGCGCCGCCACGACTTCGAGTACGACGGCGGCCTGGTCGAGTTCGTGAAGCACCTGAACCGCTCACGGAAGGCGGCCCACGCCAAGCCGATGTACGTCGACGCCACCAAGGACGACGTCGAGGTGCAGTGCGCCATCCAGTACAACGACACGTACACCGAGACCCTGTTCACCTTCGTCAACAACATCAACACCCACGAGGGCGGGACCCACCTGACGGGGTTCAAGACCGCGCTCACCCGCTCCATCAACGCCTACGCCGAGCAGCGGGGCCTGTTCAAGAAGGCCGAGGTGTCGCTCTCGGGCGACGACGTGCGCGAGGGGCTGACGGCGGTGCTGTCGGTCAAGGTGATGGAGCCCCAGTTCGAGGGGCAGACGAAGACCAAGCTCGGCAACTCCGAGGTCCGCGGGATCGTGGAGAGCGTCATGAACGAGGCGCTCGGCTCGTGGATGGAGGAGAACCCGGGCGCGGCCAAGGCGATCGTGGAGAAGGCCCTGCAGGCCGCCCGGGCGCGCGAGGCGGCCCGCAAGGCGCGCGACCTCACCCGGAAGAAGTCGGCGCTCGACACCGGCGTCCTGCCGGGAAAGCTCGCCGACTGCTCGATCGACGACCCGCTCCAGTCGGAGCTGTACCTGGTGGAGGGAGACTCCGCCGGTGGCAGCGCCAAGCAGGGCCGCGACCGGAGCTACCAGGCGATCCTGCCGCTCCGCGGGAAGATCCTGAACACGATCAAGGCGCGGATCGACAAGATCCTCTCCAACGAGGAGATCCGCACGATCATCACCGCGATCGGCACCGGGTTCGGCGAGGACGAGTTCGACCTGGAGGACGCCCGCTACGGCAAGATCATCATCATGACGGACGCGGACGTGGACGGCGCGCACATCCGCACGCTGCTCCTGACGTTCTTCTTCCAGTGGATGAAGGAGCTGATCGAGGCCAAGAAGATCTACATCGCCCAGCCGCCGCTCTACCGCGTGTGGAAGGGCGCCAAGGAGATCTACTGCTACGGCGAGGAGGAGCGGGAGGAGGCGATCCAGCGGCTCGGCGGCAACGGGGTGAACCTCCAGCGGTACAAGGGCCTCGGCGAGATGAACCCGGACCAGCTCTGGAAGACGACGATGGACCCCGAGACCCGGACCGTCCTGCAGGTGACGATGGAGGACGCGCTCCAGGCCCACGAGCTGTTCCAGACCCTGATGGGCGACGAGGTCGAGCCGCGGCGGGAGTTCATCGAGAAGAACGCGAAGTACGTGCGCAACCTGGACGTGTAGCGCACCACGGCAGGACCGCGGCTTACAAATAGATTTGTAGACGACAGGAGAGCGGATGGCGATCGAGCAGGGACGGGAGCGGATCCTCCCGAGGTACATCGAAGACGAGATGCGGGACTCGTTCATGGACTATTCGATGAGCGTGATCGTATCCCGCGCGCTCCCGGACGTGCGCGACGGGCTGAAGCCCGTCCACCGCCGGATCCTGTACTCCATGTCCGAGATCGGGCTGGGCCCGGGCCGGCCGTACAAGAAGAGCGCCACCGTGGTCGGCGCCGTGCTCGGCAAGTACCACCCCCACGGCGACACCGCCGTCTACGACTCGATGGTCCGGATGGTCCAGACGTTCTCACTGCGCTACCCGCTGGTGGACGGGCAGGGGAACTTCGGCTCCGTCGACGGCGATCGGGCCGCGGCGTACCGGTACACCGAGGCGCGGCTGGCGCCGATCTCGGCCGAGATGCTGGCCGACATCGACAAGGACACGGTCGACTTCACGCCGAACTTCGACGACCGGCTGAAAGAGCCGAGCGTGCTGCCGGCGCGGCTGCCGAACCTGCTGGTCAACGGCTCCAGCGGGATCGCCGTCGGCATGGCCACGAACATCCCGCCCCACAACCTGCTCGAGGTGGTCGGCGCCCTGGGCCGCCTGATCGAAGATCCGGAGACGGATCTGGACGGCCTGATGGAGCACATCAAGGGCCCCGACTTCCCGACCGGCGGCTTCATCCTGGGCAGCGAGGGGATCCGCGAGGCGTACGAGTCGGGCCGCGGCCGGGTCATCATGCGCGCCCGCGCCATGACCGAGACCAAGGCGAACGGCCGCGAGCAGATCGTGATCACCGAGATCCCCTACCAGGTCAACAAGACCAAGGTGATCGAGCAGATCGCCGACCTGGTGCGGGCCAAGAAGGTGACCGACATCTCGGACCTGCGCGACGAGTCCGACCGCGACGGCATGCGGATCGTGATCGAGCTGAAGACGACCGCGCCCGACGCCGAGGTGGTGCTGAACCAGCTCTACACCTCGACCCAGCTCCAGTGGACGTTCGGCATCATCAACCTGGCCCTGGT
>CAZUIY010000381.1:0-2286 GCA_964619975.1 uncultured Gemmatimonadales bacterium | reverse complement strand
GCTATCCAGCCTAACTGTGTGATTAGCATCACTCCAAATATAGCTGACCAAAACAGGAATGAGAATAGTACTAACGTGATCGCGCTGATCTCTCCCGCTCCCAGGTAAAGCAGTAGGTTAATTATCACAATTCCCTGGCTGATACTAGCCCAAAACGCTGATATTTTCGCCA
Organism: uncultured Gemmatimonadales bacterium; assembly: GCA_964619975.1. GTDB lineage: Bacteria > Gemmatimonadota > Gemmatimonadetes > JACCXV01 > JAHWKZ01 > DATLFF01. The sequence continues at coordinate 2,114 of CAZUIY010000381.1, read as the reverse complement.
CTCTGCTAACGCTATCGGTAGCAGAATCTACCATGTGGCTTAAGTAGTTGTATCTTCGTTTCATCTTACCTTTGCTCCAATCGCTCTTGAATCACCCTTAGGAAATTCTTAAGCACTATGTCACTTGAATCATGGGCGTTAATGTGCCGTTCAAATGACGGTAAAACCCTGCCAAGTAGCCAGCTTTCAGTAGCATCTTGGGCTTGAACCTTCCTTACCCTAACTGTGTTAGGATCATACGCTGATAGGTATTGCCCGAACAGTTGTTCTAGCTTCGCATCCCTAACTAGCTGTATATCATGTAGCAGGTATTCGTTGGCTATATTCATGTCCTCATTCATAGCTTTTGCCATCTGATTGGAGCGCGATCCCTTGAATTCGACTTCAAACCTAAGTAGAAGTAGATCGCCTTTCATCGCTTCTTTTTGGTAGATTCTTACCAGCCTAGAAGAGTGACGCGATCCAACATAAACCGTTGCCAATTCCCTCATATTCTTTCCTGACCTGCTACTGATAAAATTCACGTTCTGACCTGACCTTTTTAGCCTATTGAACAGTTTCCATTGTGACCATTGATCAGGCTGTTCTAAGGTCAATTGCAAGTCCAATCTGGTGCATTTTGCCCATAGATTGGCGCATGGCCTGGCGCACATTACCCCAAATAGCGCGTTGCTTACTCCTCCCCCAGACCTTACCATGTTATGTAAACGGCCGTTCTGATCGCCACTGCCCATAAATAGCGATCCATTCCTTACGTCCATTGCCCATCCTTCGTATTGCATAACGCGCATCTCCCCGTCTGGTAATCTGCCTATTTCATGATTCTCTAAAACCGTATCCCAATATGTCCATGAATCGCCATCAGCCCAGGCTGTTACGGTGAACCAATCTACAAGAGTTTGGCCTATGATTATTTCGTTGCTTGCCTTGAAATCATTCACTTAATAATCTCCTTGCCTCACGTGTGATGATGCCTATTTCGGCTAATTTATCTTCAAGCGCAGCTGTAACCATGTCCGTCTGTTCGTTTCTAGGCCAATGGTAAGGCACAAGTCTATGCCCCTCATTTTCGGTTATTTCCACAATCTCTAAGAGAAGATTCTCCAGTGTTGACAGGTTTATTTGTAAATCCATCATTATTGTCCTTTTTAGTCGAGAGTGTACGGGAGTAGCCTATGTAAGTTACTCCCGTATTACCATACGGGCTAAGTCTATATTCCAAGCCCTAACTGTTTGCCTTTTGCTGCCTCTATTCTTTGTTCCCGTTCCAGTTGTAAATCATTACATATTCTGTTTGAGTGAACGACTACTAATTCATACGAATTGCTTGTTAGGGTAAACACTTCGAGGCCACTTTCCCTGTAGCAGATCAGGGCACGATAACCCCTTACATATTTACCCTCTTGCAAAAGGGCAGTGTTATCAATGAATAGGGTGAAGTCTGTTGTTCCTTTATATTCCATTTCTGTCTCCTCTTAAAAAGGGAATTTATCGGTGTCAATAAACATATGAGCTATGGACGGATCAATATACATCGTCTCGTCAACAATGGTTAAGTCATAGTATCGTTCACCGACTAACTCAGGATCAGTGAAGGACTCTATCGCATCGGCTGAAACCTCAATGTATTGGCCGTCGTCAAACAGGGTAGCAACGCATAGCTTTGTAACCTCTTCGTTACCAGCTATCTCTGCTAACATGACTCCCCTACTTACCGAACTTAATAACGTTAATTGCATTTCTGTCTCCTTTGACTATTGGTTAGCTGCCTGACTCCCAGGCGCAAGGCTTAGGGTAAAATATTTTCTGGCTAATGTATAGACCTACAGGTCAATAAATAAAATAACCCAGGTTCACAATAAAAATAACCCTGGTTAAGTCAAAAGTTAACCAGGGTTAAACATTATTGTTAGGCTCGCCTAAACTATCTGTCTTTTTTATGAGGTACGCTATTGATCATCAGGTCAGAATAGTGAAATAGTGCCACTAATCCGACAACGAATATCACCGTTGTTCCCATTGATGCCAGGATCCCGACCATTGCGCATCTTAGGTTTTCTATGTCCTTTTGGTCAATGTTCATTGCTAATCCTTGTGATGGGCATATTTGCCCC
>CAZUIY010000380.1:0-3330 GCA_964619975.1 uncultured Gemmatimonadales bacterium | reverse complement strand
CGACTACCGCACCATGCCCTCGTCCGTGGACTCGCTCACGTTCGCCGAGCTGAACCGGGTGCGGGTGCTCCGCTCCACCGACGACATCCCCCAGGGCCTGCGGCGGTTCGACGCCGACGAGGGGGAGGCGCTGATGTACGGAAAGATTCCCGACCGCGTCCGTGGCACGGTCTCGCCGCCGCGGATCCAGGCCCGAGCCGCCGGCGACTACCAGATCAGCTTCTACAGCTGGCACCCGCAGGTCGGCGAGCTGAAACGGTGGGAGATCCGCCTGGTGGACGGGCAGTTCCAGTCGCTGAAGGACCAGACGGTCGAGAAGTGGGTGTCCTTCACGATCGAGAGCTTCTGATCCGCTCCCTCTGGCCGATCCTGGCCCTCGGTCTCGCCCCGCTCGCCTGCGGCGGGAACGCGGGCGATCCGGCACCCGATCCGCCCGCCCCCGTCGACACCGCCCCCGCCGACGCCGAGCCGCTCACGCTGGCCCCCGTTCCGGAGGGCGAGCCGATGCCCGCCGCGGAGGACGCCGGCGGCATCCCGCCGTACCCGCGCGCGGTGGTCCACATCCGCATGCCCCGCGAGAACCCCGACATGCGGACGCTCGAGGCGTTCACGCCCGACCCCTACGAGACCGTGGTGGCGTTCTACGACTCGGCGCTGGCCGGCTGGAGCAAGATCCGCGACGTGGACGTGGTGGTCTACGACGCCGGAGGCGACCGGGCGGCGGTGACCGTCTCGCCGTGGGAGGCCGAGCAGCTCCCGGCGGGCTCCCCGCCGGCGCTGACCGAGGCTCGGACCGCGATCGGAGCCGCCTGGCGGCCTTAGGGGTTGGTTCGGGTCGCGAGAGGGGTCGGCGGCGGACGGACGAAGGCCTCCACGGGGGCACCATATTTCGAGGATGACACCCCGGTCGTCCGGTATTCTCCGGAAACATTCGTGCGATGCGACCGTCCGGAGGGAAGTCCCCCGCGAAGGCCTCCGCCCGCCCGCCGCCGTCACGCTCACGGTCCGGAACCCCAGACAGCCAGGTGCGCCGCTCGGGGCGGCTCTGAGATCTCCCGCGCGGTCGATGTGGGGCGGCTCTGATCGGCCCGTAGATCTGCCGCGCGCCCGGGGGCGGCGCGGCCGGTCGAGGTGGGCCGCGGGGGACTTCCCGCCGGACGGTGTCACAGCAGAGAAGTTTCCGGAGAATCACCGGAGCCCCCGGTGTCATGCACGAAATATGGCGCCCCCGTGGACCGCCTCGACCGGTCTCGCCGACCCCCCTGACACGCCCAGACACTTACACGAGGTCGATCAGCGGCAGCCCCACATCCTCGTCCATCCGTCGCTCGACGGGCGGATCCCACGGGGTCAGCGCCACCTCGCACGTCACGCCCACGCCGCCGCCGGACAGATGCCCGGCCCGCGCCATCAGGTCCGGCCCGGACACCGTGGCGTGGGCGTGGATCCGCGTCTCGCCGTCCGGCATCCGGGTCAGGTTGCCGGTCAAGCCGGCGATCTCCCACACGCCCGGCAGCGTCCGCTCCCGGTAGGCCCGGGCGTCGCGGTCGAACCACGCCAGGCGCGGGTCCTCGATCGCCCCGATGCCGGTGAACGCGCCGCTCGTGACGCCGGCCTCCGCGGCCGCGTCCAGGATCCCCTGGAGGATGTCCGCGCCCCGCGGCAGGACGATCACGATCCCGTCCCCCCGGCGGGCCCACGTCGTCACGGGTGGACGCGCGTCACGTCGACGATCGGGTTTCCGGTCAGCTCGCTCCGGCCGGTCCGGATGGTGCCGGAGACGCGGATCTGCTCGAACGGGGCGAGGTCGCGGAAGCTCCCCGCCATTCCCGAGGGCAGCGCCAGGTACACGTAGCGGCCAGTGGCCCCGGGCACCCGGGCCAGCTCGAACGTCTCGCCCGGCCGGAAGTCGCTCCGCCACTCGTCCGCCTCCTGGACCGCCACGTGCTCCAGGGTCCACGTGACGGGCCGTCCGACGAAGGCGTCGGCCGCGCCCAGCGCCACGACCTCGGGACTCAGGTCCCCCTCCGCCCCGGCCTGGATCGACCCCCTGGGGACCCACCCCTCGACCACCACCCGGGTCCAGCCGCCGCGGGTCTCGCCGGCAACGACCGCCATTCCCTCCGGCAGGTCCGCCAGGACCGGCCCCTCGGGGACCGCCCTCAGGCCGGACCGGGCCGAGAGGCGGGCCACGTCGGTCGCCGCGGTGGCGGTGGCCGTGGCCGGGCGGGCGGCCGCAACGGCCGGCGAGGGGGCGACCGTGTCGGGAGCGGCGGCATCCGCGGGCTCCTCCTCCACCAGCGGCCCGAGGGCTTCGGAGTCCAGCCAGCCAATCAGTTCGATCTCGTACCAATCACCTTCCGTACCGGTGCGCCGGACCTCCACGCCCTGGACCAGGCCCCCGATCGCGGCACCAGCCGGCTCCGCGGTCAGCGGCGTCTCGGGCCGCCCCACGGCCAGGCCGTCCCCCCGTTCGACCAGGGCGTCGGCCCGCGCCCACCCCCGTACGCGGGCCCGGGTGTACCCCCCCTGCCCGCCGATCGCCTCCACCCTCGCGCCTCGCCCCAGCCACCCCAGGGTCCGGCCGGTCCCGCTCCACTTCAGGTCCGTCCGGTCGACCGTCACCTGCCGGTCCGGCTGGACCACCGCGACCGTCACCACCGGGATGGCGAGCGCGGCCACCACCACCGCCGTCCATTTCATCATCTTTGTACTCCCTTTCGCGACAACGATTTCCGTGCCATGAGATGAGGCCGATTCCGGAGATCTCTCTAACGGCGGAGGAGAATGAAGTCAAGCGGCGGAGGGGACCCCGCCCGCGCTACATTGGGGCCATGGCCGAGCGCTCCGATCCCGCCTTCCACGTGGTGCTGCTGGAGCCCGTCATCCCGCAGAACACCGGCACCATCGGGCGGCTCTGCGTGGCGACCGGCGCCACGCTCCACCTGATCGGCCCGCTGGGCTTCGACCTGGACGATCCCCGCCGGCGCCGCGCCGGGCTCGACTACTGGCCCCACCTCGAGTATCGGGAGTACGCCGACCTGGCCGACTTCCGGGAGCGGGCCGGCGCGGACGACGACTCCGCCTGGTACACCACCGCGCGCGGCGGGCGGCCGCACACCGAGGCCGGGTTCCAGCCCGGCGACTGGCTCTGGTTCGGCACCGAGACGACGGGCCTCCCGAAGGAGCTCACGGCGGCGCGGCCGGACCGCTGCCTGACGATCCCGATGCGGCCCGAGGCGCGCTCGATCAACCTCTCGATCGCCGTCGGCATCGTCCTCTACGAGGCCCATCGCCAGGCCGGCTGGCCGGCGGAGCGTGGAGCGGCCG
>CAZUIY010000379.1:0-5511 GCA_964619975.1 uncultured Gemmatimonadales bacterium | reverse complement strand
GGAAGAGATCGTCGCGCGGTTCCGATCCGAATGCGCCGCGGCGTCGCTGGCGCCGGAAGACCCGCCCGCGGGGAAGCGGCGGCCCGGCGGGCGAGAGCGTCGCCGGCTGACCGCCGCGGCCGTCGCGGATCAGGCCGCGCTGCGGCGGGACGGTTGGATGAACTGACAGAAAAAAGCCCGCCGCGATCGCTTGGGCGGCTTCGCGGCGGGCTCAACGAAAGGCACGACGATGGGACAGAAGACTATACGACGAAACAAGGATGACACGTACTTCAAGAAGGGCCGGACGTTCGTGAACAGCGGCGTTATCAAGGGGCTGAACAAAGGCCAGCGCGGGATCCTGCTCGTGCTGCTCGCTCACGCCGACGACGACCTACGCGCGTGGCCCAGCCGGCTGAAGATCGCCCGCGCCCTGTACGGTCCGCTTCGCACGCGAAAGTTCAAGGATCGCCGGACCGGCAAGGAGCGGGAGGTTGAGATCGTCCCGAGCAAGCTACTCCGGGATCTTCGCGACCTCGAGGAGCGCGGCGTGATCGTGACTGAGGAGTCGGGCGGCGGCCACAACCCGGCCATCACCCGCATCGTCCTGCCGCCGGCATCGTCCGTAGCCGACGTTCGCGAAGACGCGGGCATCGTCGTTTCCGGAGCGCCGGCATCGTCGGTTTCGGATCGCGGGCATCGTCGATTCCGGAGTCGGGCATCGTCGGCTACGAACGATCGAACCCCAGTCCCGAACCCGAGGGGGAACCCCATTCCGAACCCCAAGGCGACGAGGGGGTCCGCTGGCGCGGCCGGGGATGGGGGGTTGGTAACGCTGATCGTCGGCGACCTGAGGCGCCTCGGATCGAAGCGGACCGAAGCCGGCCTCGCCAAGTTTGTCCGCCTCGCCATAAGACAGCACGGCGCCAAGCGGATCCGGAAGGCGCACGACCTCGCCGACAACCTGCTTGCCGTCAGCCAGATCGAACAGCACCTCGCGCGGACCGGCGACCTCACCGAACCCTTCCTCGATGAGCCGATCCGGAGCCCGGTCGGCTTCCTGTACAAATCTATCGAAGATCCCGGGCCGCTTCTCACGCGCTGGAAGGAGCCCCAGCGCGTGATCGACCGCCTCGTTGAGTTGGAGCCGCATGAGTACCTGCTCGACGACGACGCCGACGAGGACGAAGCCGAGGCGCCGGTGACGCGCCTCGACCGGAAGCCGAAGTCGAAACCAGCCAGGGCTGCGCCGGCGCCCAAGGTGAGGCGGCGCGCAGGGCCGAAGTCCTACGAGCAGTTGCTCGCCGAGGCCGTAGCGGAAGAACGCGCCACCGCGGACCGGCAGGCGACGCGCCCGAAGGTCGCGCGCAGGAAAAGGAGAGCTAATGCCGCTTGAATTTGAGTACGATCGACGCCGCGCCCGCCAGCGGATCCTCCGGCGCCTCGCACAGTACGGGCTCGCGGCATCCGATCTCCGACTTGTCCGGCCGCCCCGCGGCTGGCGACCGAACGCACTGCTCCAGCTAGACGTGGACGCGGACCCGCCGCAACTCCGCCTCGTGCGGGTGCCGCGGCGGCGCCTCGTCTGTGATAGGGGCATATCCAAGACCGGCCGGGCGAAAGCGCCCGCGGACGCAATCTGAACTCGGACCAACCACTAGCCCCGAACGGGGAAAGGAAACGAATGTCACGTGTCACAACCCTGTCCTTGCACGGCCTTTACCCGCCGAGCGCGCTCGACCCCGACCTCGCCGACGAGTTCGCGCCGATGGTCGAAGCTCACACCGAAAAGCTCGAACGGATCTTGAACCTACTCGCCGCCGAAGTCGCGAAGGTGCAGGAATCGACCGACTTGACGCCGACCGGGAAGACCGCCCGGATTCAGTCGGCCGGCGCAGCCGCCCGCGAAGCGATCGACAACGCCGCCATCCCGCCCGGTCTGGCCGCCTCGCTCCGGAAGGCCGACGAAGCGCTGCCCGAATTTCTGGCGTGGCCGAAGCAGCCCGAGATCACCCCATTCAATCGCGGCGAAGCAATCCTCGCCGAGTTGAGGGCGATCCACCAGAAGGGCGATCCGCTGGCCCTGCAAGTCGTCCTCCGGTCCGCCGCCCGCCGCGGCGATGCCGAAACGCTGGCCGTCGCGCAGAAGGCCCCGGCGCTCGTCCTCGACATTCCGGACGAGCAGCTCAGCGAAGCGGTCCGCCTGTACCACGAAGCGACGAACCCGGAAGCGGTCGCGCACCGCGAGCGCCTCCGCCGGGTCGAAGCGCGCCTCCGAACGAACGTGCAACTGGCCTCAACCCGGGTTGCGAGCGTCGTCGGGCCGGACATGCGCGCGTCCCCAGTCGCCGTCTGATCCAGCGTCGATACGTACGCGGGCGACTGGGTCAGGGGGGCCGTCCACCCGGGCCGGTGGGCGGCCCTTCCCTTGCGCCGGGCAGCCCCGTAGATCCCTCGTAGCGAGTTCCCGCCCGCGGGCAAGGGTCCCGGGCCGCTTCGCCGGAGGCTCTTACGAGCCAGCGACGGCCCTCGGTACTCCTGCTGGGACCGCGGGCGATCCCGAACAGAATCCCTCCACCAAAACAATTTTCGGCCCTGGCGAGCGCAGGACGCGGATCGTCGCCGAAAAGTCGCGCGGCTGCCAGTTTATGAACTTCTGGCCAGTATGGGTAAGGCACCGGCCGCCAAAGCGCCGCCGGGCCCCGTCGCGATAGTGCGGTGTGGAACGCGGAGGGTAGTGGATGACGATGCTGAAGGTTACGAAGATGGGCGCCACGGGCGCCATCGTCTCGCGGGCCTCGGAGCTGGCGGAAGCGGAACTTCGGCGGCTGCCCGAGGTGAGTGCCGCGCTCGCGCAGGACGGGTACGTGATGATCGTTGAAGAGGCGGAGCTTGTGCCGGGTGGGCTCGCAGCCCTTCAGCGCGACGAACGTCTCACGGTCGAACCGCTTGGCAGCGGACGCTATCTTCTGCGCCGCGGTCCCCGTGCCGTCCGGGCGGATGAGCGGCTGCACGACGAAGTTGAAGCGGCCGGGCACACGCTGGATATCGAGGACGGGCGCTACCTCATCGACGGCGACCGCGAGCTCGCGTTTGAATCGCGGGCGCAGGTCCGCGGCTACCTGGCCTTCGCGAGCGGTCCCGATCCTGCGTGACGCGACGGCCTCGACCACCTAGCCGCCGTCCCCCTTCCGGGCGGCGGCTTTCTTCTGCGCAGACCGTCCAGCCTAAGCCCCTCCGACCCGCGGCAGGCCCCGGAGACCCGGCGGCGCCGCCGGCAGCCGTTAGAGAGCGAGGACGGGCCCTTAGCTGGCGAGCTTCGTGAGCCCGATGAGCTTCTGGATCGGATCGACCTTCGCGTAGGTCGCCGACATCGTCGGGCTCGCGTGGCCGAGGCCGTACTGGACGACCTCGATGCTGTGGGTCTTGACGGTCCGCGTCGCCCAGAAGTGGCGGAGCCGGTTGGGCGCGACCGCCTCAACGCCGGCCCGCTCGCAGGCGCCGGCGATCGACCGCCTGTAGCTGTTCGTATCGAACCGCTGTCCCGGCGGCCGGCGGCGCCTGCGCCCCCGGGCGCGCCGCTTCCCGCCCGACGACGTACCACCGGGGGCGCGATCGCGCGCCTCCCTGAGCTTGGCGAACCGTTCCGCTTCGCTCTCGGCCGGGCTGAACAAGTAGGCGTCCGCGGGCCGGTCAACGAGGAACGGCGCGAGGAGGGCCTTGCACTTCTCAACGTCTTCCGGGTCGGGGGCGCCGAGGGCGACCTTCCGCGACAGCCCCTTGTGCTCCATCTTGTGATGCTCCGGCGTGTAGACCCAGACGGGGCCGGAGAGATCGAGGTCGCAGCGCCGCATCTGGCAGACTTCGTTCGGCCGCATCCCGCTCAACATCTGGAGCTGCACCATCGTGGCGACGACCGAAGTCATTTCGGGCAGGGCCTTCTCGATCGCCGCTTCATCAGCGGGCTGGACGACCCGCGGCTCGGCGGCCGTCGTCTTGCCGGGCTGGAGGTGGCGGAGGAGTTTGAGACGGGCGGGAACCTCGTCCGGTACGAGTTCGGCCTCGGCTGCCCACTCGAACATCGCGCGGATCTGGGCGATGGCGGCGTTGGTCGTCGTCCGCGACCACGGCTTCCTCGCCTTCGCCTTCCCCTTCGCTTCACGGCCCGCGATCATGGCGGTCCGGACCGCGATGAGATCACGCCGGCCGAAGCTGGCGGCGGGAACGTCGGCCGCGGCCTCGAGGAGGACCTTCATCGTGGCGCGGACCCGGGCAACCGTCGCCGCGCGGTAGTGCTGCTCCACGTAAGCCTTGTACGACCGGACGAGCCCTGAGACGAGGAGGCCGGGCGCCGGGTCCGCGTCACCCGTCGGCGCCACCTTCCGCGGCAGCGGCGCGCCGTACTCCAGGATCTCAGCGCACAGGCGCCGGTACTCGGCCTCGGCTTCCTTCGTCGGCTTCCATCCACCGCGGCGGTTGCGCCACGGGCCTGTCCAGTGCTCGCGCCCCTTCCAGCGGATCCGACCGCAGCGGCTGCTCTTGTGAAAGCCGTGCGTGGGCAGGTCGTCGGGCGTCAGTTTCTCGGGTCGGCGGGACATCAGGAACCTCCGGCGAAGCGGACGCTCGCCGTGGACCTATACCCGCCTTGAATCCTGCGTAAGCGGGGAGTCTGGTCGCGACTCCCCGCGGGCCGTGGCCGCGAAGGCGGCTGGCCGGAAGGTCGAAAACCCCGGAAATCCCCGAGGAAAACGCGGAAATGGGCGATGGCAGACTCGAACTGCCGACCTCTTCCTTGTCACGGACGGGATACCGGGCTCGATTTTTCGACCTAAGTGCTTGATTCGAAGCAGTTTCGGTCCACGACAAGCGCTCCTAGGTTGGTTCGGGTACTCCCCGGATAGTACCGGGTCGTCCGGCGTCGTCTACCACCGTTAAGCGGGGAGTCCCCCCGACTCCCCGCTTAAAACAGCCGATCGCGGTGCGCGCAGGCGCCGCCCACGACTCCCCGCTTACGGGCGTTTACCTGTCGCCGTCGCGGGCGTCCTCGCCTTCTACGGCCGCCGCCGCTTCCCGCAAGACCCCGGGCCTGCACAGGCGGCGCGACCCGCGAGGGAGGGCCTACCGGGCCTCGAAAAAAACTTGGCCAGAAAATCGCGGACCCGTTTGAACATGCGGTATAGGTCCGGACAAGCCGGCTATCGCCGGGCATACGAAGGAGGCCAAGATGACCACAACCGATCGACTCCTGCCACTTCGCCGGGCCGATGAGATTTTCGGCGCCGACGGCCCGGGCTATGACCGCCTGCTCGTCTGGATCCGGCACGGCTTCCCGGTCAACGGGCGGCGCGTCCGGTTGGGCGCTGTCCGCGAGGGCCGCCGCTGGATGATCTCGGAAGAGATCGTCGCGCGGTTCCGATCCGAATGCGCCGCGGCGTCGCTGGCGCCGGAAGACCCGCCCGCGGGGAAGCGGCGGCCCGGCGGGCGAGAGCGTCGCCGGCTGACCGCCGCGGCCGTCGCGGATCAGGCCGCGCT
>CAZUIY010000378.1:0-2073 GCA_964619975.1 uncultured Gemmatimonadales bacterium | reverse complement strand
GATGGAAGACAGGTCGAGGTCGGGCATGGCGCAGGCTCCGGATCGTCGAACATCACAATGCGCGGGAACGGTTGCCCGCTCCACCGGCTTTTCACTCATCCAGCCAGAGGAGCCCGACATGGATGATCGTTTCGAACCCCGCGCCGAGCGCATCGCTGATCAGGAGCGGAAGATTCAGGCCGGGATCGACGCCAGGGCGAAAGAGGGCGGGGGCGAGGAAAAGGACGGCAAGGAATGGCGCGGTAGTGAATCTCATGGACTCAAATCCTGGGGCGTCTCCGTCGTGTGAGCGTCTCGAAAGTTGGTGGAATATTTGTCCACAAAACGGCAACCAAACGTTTCGAGGAATATTTCCCGCACAGTGAGGGCGATCATGTCCGAAGCCACCTGCCCTGATCGTGATACCCAGGCCCGTGAACTCGCCGCCGCCATCGCGGCGGCCAGCGAGCAAGAACTCCTCCAGATCGCCCACGAACTACTCGACGCGGAACCGGCCTCTCTGTTCGGCCAGACCGAGTTCAAGATCCGTGAGTTGGCCCTCGCCATCGCCAAGCGTGCCTACGAGCAGCATCTTGCCCAAAAAAAGTTGGTTACCAGGGATCCTCGGTAACTTGCCCACACTGCGACCAGTCAGCCAGTTATCACGCCGATCGCGAACGCACTCTGTTGAGCCTCTTCGGCACCATCTGTTACCAACGTGCCTATTACTACTGCCGCGTCTGTGGCCACGGCCTGGCTCCCTTCGACGAGCAGGCCAACCTGAGTGATCGACGACACAGCAACGCCGTGGAGCAGTTGGCGACCCTGGCCGGAGCCGTCTGCGACAGTTTCGAACGGGGGGCCGATCTGCTTCAGGAGATGGCCCACATCCACCTGAGTGAATCGACGCTGCGGAGAACCACGGAAGAGGTCGGCGAGCGGATCGCGAACTTGCTCGATGAGGGGACCACCTTCGGGCCGGCCGAAGAGTTCACCTGGCATCAGGACGCCCAGGGACACACGGTCGCGTACGTGAGCATCGACGCCACCGGAACACGTCAGCAAGGTCCGGGTGGGGCCAAGGTGGAAGGCCGCATGGCCTACGTGGCAGCCATCTACGATCCGCTCGCCCAGGAAAGCCTCCGCCCCTTACCAGGACCAGGACCGCCTGGCCCGAAAGAGCAGATGAAGGCGGTGTATCTGAGTGGACTGTACTCGCTGGAGGCGATGGGTCCTCTGTTGCGTCGGCAAGCAGGGCGTGTGGGAATGGAAAACGCCCAGGTGTGGGTGGCCTTGAGCGACGGCGGCTCGGGGTTGGAGGAGTTCTCGCGGGTGAACTTCAATCGGGAGGAGTTGGTGTTGATCCTGGATTTCTACCACGCGGCCAGTTACCTGGAGAAGTTGGCCCATGCACTTTACCCCCAGGACGAAGCGGCGGCTCTGAGTCAGGCCCAGGCGTGGTGTGGGTTGTTGAAGCAGGAGGGTGGAGCGACGACGTTGGCGGTGTTGGAGGAGTTCGACTGGCCAGAGCGGATGTCAGCAGGACTGGCTCAGCAGTGGGCCGAAGTACGAAGTTACTTCGGGAACAACCTGCACCGGATGGAGTACCCGGAATACCTGGCCCAGGGTTGGCAGATCGGCTCGGGTGTGATCGAGAGTGCGTGCAAAACCGTGGTCGGTCAGAGGCTCAAGGGGGCGGGCATGCGTTGGTCCGAAGACGGGGCGCATGCCCTTTGCCATGTCCGGGCTCTGTATCGAAGCGAGAAGAGCCTGTGGCGGGCTTTCTGGGAACGCAAGTTCACAAAGCTAACTCCCGTTCAGCAACTAAAGTGACGCTCACACAGTACGCCAGCGCGGTTGCCGGTCCGGGGAGCGGTTCCAAAGTGTGAATGAAGGTTTGATGTTCGATATCCCAGATCCAGACTTGCGGACCTCCGCTGCCGACAGCGAGATGCCGCCCGTCCGGGGCGAACGCCGCACACCGGCCCCTGCCCGTTGCCAGACTCCTGCGGGCCAATTCAACGCCGGTCGCGACCTCCCATATCCTCATCTCGCCACGACGCAACCTCCGACCGGAGTCGGTTGGTTGCGCGA
>CAZUIY010000377.1:0-2885 GCA_964619975.1 uncultured Gemmatimonadales bacterium | reverse complement strand
AAGAAGATTCCGTTCGCCGTACTCGACCTCCGCTTCGACGGCCAGATCGTCGTCCGGAAAGGATAGGGAATGTCCAAGGAAAACATCATCGTCGGGCTGGACATCGGGACCACCAAGATCTGCTGCATCATCGCCGAGATGGACGTGGAGCGGAACGCCAAGATCGTGGGCGTCGGCACCAGCCGCTCGGAGGGTCTCCGGAGGGGCGTGGTGGTGAACCTGGAGAAGACGGTCGTCTCGATCGGCCGCGCCATCGAGGAGGCCGAGCTGATGGCCGGGGTCGAGGTGCGGAACGTGTACGCCGGCATCGCCGGGGATCACATCCGCTCCATCAACAGCCACGGCGTGATCGCCGTCTCCCGCGGGGGCGTGGAGATCACCCGCGCCGACATCCACCGCGTGATCGACGCCGCCAAGGCGGTGGCGATCCCGATGGACCGGGAGATCCTCCACATCCTGCCCCAGGAGTTCACCGTCGACGACCAGAAGGGGATCAAGGATCCGGCCGGCATGGCCGGCGTCCGGCTGGAGGTGGACGTCCACATCGTCACCGGGGCGGTCTCGAGCGCGCAGAACCTGGTGAAGGCGATCCAGAAGGCCGGCTACCAGGTGCGGGACCTGGTGCTGGAGCCCCTCGCCTCCTCGTACGGCGTCCTGACCGAGGACGAGCGGGAGCTCGGCGTGGCGCTGGTCGACATCGGCGGTGGCACGACCGACGTGGCGCTGTTCAACGAGGGCGCGATCCGGCACACCGCCGTGATCGGCCTGGGCGGCAACAGCGTCACCAACGACCTGGCGATCGGCCTCCGGACGCCGGCCCGCGACGCCGAGCGGGTGAAGGAGCGCTACGGCGCGGCCATGACCCGGCTGGTGGAGGCGGACGAGGAGGTCGTGGTCCCGCGGGTGGCGAGCCAGGGCGACCGGCGGGTCAGCCGGCGGACGATCGCCTCGATCATCCAGCCGCGGATGGAGGAGATCCTGACCCTGGTCCGGGACGACATCCGGAAGACCCGCTGGCACGACCGGATCCCCGCCGGCCTCGTCCTGACCGGCGGCGCCTCGGCCCTCCCGGGCACCGGCGACCTGGCCGAGCAGACCTTCGACCTGCCGGTCCGGATCGGCTACCCCCTCGGCGTGACCGGCCTGGTCGACTCCGTCGACGACCCCCGCTTCGCCACCGGCGTAGGGCTGGTCCTCCACGGCCGCGACCGGGGCAGGGAAGAGTTCTCGTTCTCGGGCGGGGACGACGAGGGGGTGTGGAGGCGCGTCCTCGAGAGGATGCGGGAGTGGGTCCGTGACTTCTTCTGATGTTCTGCCGGCGCGGGACGATCGGGGAGACCTCCGCAGGGCGCCCGCCAGTCGTGGGACTGCCGAGTCCTCCGTGGGAGGCTACTTCGACGTCTCTCTTTCTCGCGGGGCCGCTATACGACGCGCCCCACGGAGGCCCCCCCGACCGTCCCGCGCCTCCGTCATCGGCGGAGCCACGACCACCATTCCCGCCCCCTTCGGCGGGGCGCGACCCCGGGGCCCTCGTCGCCGCCACACGCGTCCTCCACGCGCTGAAAAGCGGCGGGGGTTTTCAGCGCGATGGAGGATGCCCCTGGGGTTTCCGGCCGGTGGGGGCCAGCCCGTGAAGGTCGAGTTTCGGGCTTTTGAAAGCCTCGTGTTTCCATCCGGTGGGGGAGCGGGCGGCGGGCTGTCCTGTGGGGCCGCCGTCCAGCGCGGGAGTCGAGGGAGACCCCGCAGCGAAGCGAGGAGGCTCCCGAGCGGAGCGCAGGCGGCCTCACAGGGCAGACCGTCGCCTGCACCGCGCACGAAAAGGGAACAAAAAGACTTGTGAAAAGAGGAGAAAACTAAAACCTTTACACGACCGGGACCGACAGTAGAAAAGAAACCGCCAGGAGGAGACGAAAACCATGTTGTTCGAGATCGCCGACGATAAAGAGCAGTTCGCCCGGATGAAGGTCGTGGGGGTCGGCGGGGCCGGGGGCAACGCCGTCAACCGCATGATCGAGGAGCGCCTGGTGGGGGTCGAGTTCATCTCGATCAACACCGACTTCCAGGCCCTGTCCTCCAGCGACGCCCACCGCAAGATCCAGGTCGGAAAGACGCTCACCCGCGGGCTCGGGTCGGGGTCGCGGCCCGACGTGGGGCGCGAAGCCCTGCTGGAGAACGAGGAGGAGGTCGCCGAGGCCCTCCAGGGCGCCGACATGGTGTTCATCACCGCCGGCATGGGCGGCGGCACCGGCACGGGCGCCGCGCCGGTCGTGGCGCGGATCGCCCGCGAGCAGGGCGCGTTGACGGTGGGGATCGTGTCCAAGCCGTTCTCGTTCGAGGGGCGGCGCCGGCTGGCGGCGGCCGAAGACGGGATCGCCGAGCTCGAGGGCGTAGTCGACACGCTGATCGTGGTCCCCAACGAGCGGCTCCGCGCCGTGGTCGACCGGGGCACGACGATCCAGGAGGCGTTCCGCGTGGCCGACAGCGTGCTGCTCAACGCCACCCGTGGTATCAGCGATCTGATTACCGTGACCGGCCTGGTCAACGTAGATTTCGCCGACGTCAAGACGATCATGACGGAGCAGGGGCAGGCCCTCATGGGTACGGGCTTCGGCACGGGCGAGGACCGGGCCATGGAGAGCGCCGAGGAGGCGATCTCGAGCCCGCTCCTGGAAGACATGACGATCGCCGGAGCGAGCGGCGTTCTGATCAACATCACGGGCGGTCCGGACCTGTCGCTCCACGAGGTGAGCGAGGTCTCGTCCGTGATCCACGAGGCGGCCGGGGAAGAGGCCAACATCATCTTCGGCGCGGTGATCGACCCGAACCTGAAGGGCGAGATCCGCGTCACCGTCATCGCCACCGGCATCGGTCCGGCGCGCCGCGCG
>CAZUIY010000376.1:0-1972 GCA_964619975.1 uncultured Gemmatimonadales bacterium | reverse complement strand
ACCATCGCGTCACCAGCCCCGGGTACACCGGCAGTACCAGCAGCATTTCGAGCTGCCAGCTGCTTGTGCTGGGTGGCTTTCCTTTGAGCTCGGGCTGCCGTGCGCGCGGTTGTCAATGCCATCATCCGCAGGGATCGCAGGGCACGGTCACACGGCTCGCAGTCGAGGACATGACCGGCAATGCGTTCCACGTCCGCGTCGTCAAGGTCGCCGACGGCGAACGCACGCAACTCCGCCGGCGAAGGGCAGCGCGAGAGATGGATCGTCTCATTCATGGCAAACCCAGGCATGGAAGCATGCTCTCTCAGCTTACTCTAACGCTGGGACGTTACATAGAGCCAGGACACGACGCCGTCGATCCCGTGTATACTTCACGCGGCTAGAACTGGCACATCATCAAAGAGTTGGAAATTGAGGGTCAAGAGCGTCTCCATCTGAGCCTTGTGTTGTGTGGACAAATTATCGAGACAATCGTCGATCTTTTGGGTGAATGCCTCGTAGGTCGGCTGTGTCCGGCAACTCAGTGTCTCCTTCTTCACGAATTTCCAGAGCCGCTCAATGAGGTTGAGATTTGGAGAGTAACTGGGCAAGTACAATAACTCGATCCGCAGCGAACGCGCCAGGGATTGGACGAGTTCGCACCGCTGATAGCGCGCGTTGTCCAGGACCAACGTAATCGGCCGCGGGAGTCCGGCCGCGGCCACTTGACGCAGTAAGGCGCAGACCGATTCGGCGTTGATGTAGCTGCCGTTGGTCACACGGATGACCTCATGAGTGACCGCGTTGAGAGCAGCCAACACGTTATAGCGTTTGCGACCGCAAGGACCGGGTACGAACATGCGGATGAGGCACCACACGAACCCCAAGAAAGGTCCGAAGATGAAATGCGCCGCATCGACGAACAGCACCGTCCGCTTGCCGCGTTCGGCCTGATTCAGCCGGGGGCGGAGTTTGTCTCGCAGGAATGCTTCTTGCTCCTCGGGATCTACCTTGGCCGGGATCGTCCCTACCTTGCGCCAGCCGAGACCGAGTTTTTTTTTAAGAAGGCACGGACCTGGGACAGCCCACGCCGGATGCCGGTGAGGCGTTCGATGACGTCCTGGGCTTCGGCAGTCGAGCGTGGCGGGTGTTCCAGGAAGTAGTCCTCCAGTGATTCCTGATGAGCGTCGAGTTCGCTGGGGACTCCTTTCCAGGGCACGCGGCGAACACGGTCGAGTCCTCCCTCAGCGAACTCATCCAGATAGCGTTGCACGGAACGGATGGACACATCAGCGAAAGAGGCAATCTCGGCATGGGGGAGGCCGTGACTCTTGAGCCAGAGGACTTCCATCTTGGTTTGGACACGAGGATGGGGATGATGATAACGGTCATGGCGAATTGCAGTCAGAATGTCCGGGCTGAACGAAAAGGTGCGCATGGCTGCCTACCGTCAAAGATCGGGTGAAATCTCCTGATGTGAGAGCAGTGTATTCACGGGAAAGGAATTCTGCCAGATCTGCCCGCGAGGAGTATAGTCGTGGACCTCGATGCCCGAGCGGAACGGGGCCTGGATGTTGTGGATGTCGGCGGTGGAGGCAGCACCCCACCGCACGGCATCGAGAAAGGCGTCGAGGCGGGCCGGGGAGTCGAAGCCAGTCGGCTCGGGCAGAGCGACCTTCTCGTGAACGCGGGTGCCGAGTTCGAGTTCCCAGACGACCTGTAATTCCTCGCCCAGAGCGTCGTCCTCGACAGAGGAGAGGGTAATAAGATGCTGCGGCTTCTGAAGTGGCCGAAGGGGACTGGCAGGGAGGATGCTCTTGGCCACGTCGTTGACGACCCAACGGCGTTGCCGGACATCGACAAGTTGGCCCTGTTCGGGCAGATTCGCGGCGATGGCGGTCATCCCCTGTCTCCTGGTCCTCAACAAATTCCCGGCATTGTCTCACTCCGACCCGACCGGTGCCAGGTCAGCAGTAGTGGATTTCGACCGTTG
>CAZUIY010000375.1:0-3747 GCA_964619975.1 uncultured Gemmatimonadales bacterium | reverse complement strand
GGCCACTCCCTGGGCGAGTTCTCGGCCCACGTGGCGGCGGGCTCCATCGACTTTCCCGACGCGGTCAGGCTGGTGCGGGCGCGGGGCGAGGCGATGGCGGCCGCCGGCGGGGCGCGGGCCGGCTCGATGGCGGCGATCCTGGGGCTCGACTTCGCGGCCGTGGAAGCCCTCTGCGCCGCCGCGCGGGAGGGCGATGAGGTGCTGGTGCCGGCCAACGACAACGCCCCGGGGCAGGTCGTGGTGTCGGGCTCGGTCGAGGCGGTGCGCCGGGTGGTCGAGACGGCCCGGGAGCACGGCGCGCGGAAGGCGGTCGAGCTGGCCGTGTCCGGCGCGTTCCACTCCCCGCTGATGGAGCCAGCGGCGCGGGAGCTGGCGGCGGCCCTGGAGGGGGTAGAGATCCGCCGGGCGCGGATCCCGGTGGTGGCGAACGTGGACGCGCGGCCGGTCCAGGAGCCGGACGAGATCCGGCGGCGGCTGCTGGAGCAGCTGACGGCCCCAGTCCGGTGGGTGGCGTGCGTCGAGGCCCTGCGGGACCTGGGGGCACGGAGCTTCGTGGAGGCCGGCCCCGGCACCGTGCTGACGGGCCTCCTCCGGCGGATCGACCGCGAACTGGAGGGACGCGCGGTGGGCGAACCCGAACAGGTGGAGGAGGTGTCGGCGGAATGACGGTGTCGATCGATCTGCAGGGGCGGCGCGCGCTGGTGACCGGGGGGAGCCGCGGCATCGGCCTGGCGGTGGCCGGCGCGCTGGCCGACGCCGGGGCCGACGTGGCGGTGTTCGCCCGGAGCCAGGGCGCGGTGGAGGAGGCGGCCGCGGCGATCGAGGCCCGCGGGGTCCGTTCGCTGGCGCTGGTCGGCGACGTGTCGGCGCCCGAGGACGTGGAGCGGGCGTGGGGCGAGCTCCAGGCCGCGTTCGACGGCCTCGACATCCTGGTCAACAACGCCGGCATCACGCGCGACAACCTGCTGCTGCGGATGAAGCCGGAGGAGTGGAGCCAGGTGCTGGACGTCAACCTCTCGGGGGCCTTCCACTGGTGCCGGGCCGCCGTGAAGCCGATGATCCGCCAGCGGTGGGGCCGGATCGTGAACGTGGCCTCGATCGTCGGCCTGACCGGCAACCCGGGCCAGTCCAACTACGCGGCGTCGAAGGCGGGGCTGATCGGCTTCTCGAAGTCGCTGGCCGCCGAGGTGGCCAGCCGCGGGGTGACGGTGAACGTGATCGCGCCCGGGTTCATCGAGACCGAGATGACGGGGGCGCTCGACGAGAAGCAGCGGGAGGCCTACGAGGCGCGGATTCCGGCGGGCCGCCTGGGCGGCGCCGGGGACGTGGCGAACGCGGCGTTGTTCCTCGCCTCGCCGATGAGCGACTATATTACCGGCCAGATCATGGTCGTCGACGGTGGAATGACGCGTTGATTCATCAGCCGAGGTGAACGGGAGGAGGACCGCATGTCGATCGAAGCGAAAGTGAAGGAGATCATCGTGGAGAACCTGGGGGTGGACTCGGAGAAGGTGACCCGGGACGCCTCGTTCGTGGAAGACCTGGGAGCGGATTCGCTGGACACGGTGGAGCTCGTGATGGCGTTCGAGGAGGAGTTCGACATCGAGATCCCGGACGAGGACGCCGAGAAGCTGACCACGGTCGGGGAGGCGGTCACCTACCTGGAGAAGAAGTCGGAGGGGTAGGCCGATGTCGCGCCGGGTCGTCGTCACCGGGATGGGTTGTCTCTCGGCGCTGGGGAACGACCTGGCGACCACGTGGGACAATCTGCTGGCCGGAAAATCGGGGGTGGGACCCATCACCCACTTCGACGCGTCCGATTTCACCACCCGGATCGCGGCCGAGGTGCGCGACTTCGATCCCGAGAAGTTCAGCGAGAAGAAGGACGTCCGGCGCCAGGACGAGTTCACCCGGTTCGCCGTCGCCGCGTCCGCCATGGCGATGGAGGACTCCGGCCTGGACATGGCGGCGGAGGACCCCACACGGGTCGGCGTGATCATCGGCTCGGGCGTCGGCGGGATCGGCACCACCGAGGTCCAGGTCGCCCGGTACCTGGCCGGCGGCCCCTCGCGGATCAGCCCCTTCTACGTTCCGATGATGATCCCCGACATCGCCAGCGGGATCGTCTCCATGCGCTTCGGCGCCAAGGGTCCCAACTACTGCACGGTCTCGGCCTGCGCCTCGAGCGCCCACGCCATCGGCGACGCCTTCCGCCTGATCAAGCACGGCGACGGCGAGATGTTCATCGCCGGCGGCACCGAGGCGGCGATCACCCCGATGTCGGTGGGGGGCTTCGCCTCGATGAAAGCGATGTCCACCCGGAACGACGAGCCCGAGCGGGCCAGCCGGCCGTTCGACGCCGAGCGGGACGGGTTCGTCCTGGGCGAGGGCGCCGGCATGGCGATCCTGGAGGAGTTGGAGCACGCCCGGGCCCGCGGCGCGCGGATCTACGCCGAGGTGGTCGGGGTCGGCATGACTGCAGACGCCTACCACATCACCGCGCCCGCCCCCAACGGCGAGGGCGCCGCCCGCGCCATGGCCCGCGCGATCGAGGAGTCGGGCCTGCCGCCGGAGGAGTACGGCTACGTCAACGCGCACGGCACGTCCACCCCGTTCAACGACGAGTTCGAGACGATGGCGATCAAGACGGTGTTCGGCGACCACGCCCGGAGCCTGATGGTCGGCTCCACCAAGTCGATGACGGGCCACCTGCTGGGCGCGGCCGGCGGGCTCGAGTTCGTCATCACCTCGATGGTGCTGGCGGAGGGGAAGGTCCCCCCGACCATCAACTACGAGAACCCGGATCCGCTCTGCGACCTGGACTATGTGCCGAACGAGGCCCGCGAGGTCCAGGTGGACGGCGCGCTCACCAACTCGTTCGGCTTCGGCGGGCACAACGCCGTCCTGGCCCTGCGGCGATATGCGGCGTAGCCCGTGAAGAGCTGGCTCCGCCGCCTGTTCGGACCGACGCCCAAGGAGGCCGCCGCGGGCCGGCGGGCCGAGATCGAGCGCGTGCTGGGGCACCACTTCAGCTCCGTCCCGCTCCTGGAGCGGGCGCTCACCCATCCCTCCTTTCTCGACCAGTCCGACAGCCGCGGCGAGTCGTACGAGCGGTTGGAGTTCCTCGGCGACAGCGTGCTGAACCTGGCGGTCAGCGAGTGGCTCTTCCGGCGGAACCCCGAAGCGCAGGAGGGGGTGCTCTCGCAGATGCGGGCCCATATCATCAGCCGCCGGTTCCTGGCGGGGGCGTCCGAGGCGATCGGCCTGCCGGACCTGGTGGCGGCCGGCGACGACCCGAACCTGCTCTCCGGTGGCGGCCGGCAGAAGATCGCGGCCGACGCGATGGAGGGCGTGATCGGGGCGCTCTACGTCGACGGCGGGTTCGAGGTCGCCCGCAAGTTCATCGACCGGTGCATCCTGTCGCAGGACGTGGAGCACGAAGAGGGGTTCCACACCGCCAAGAACCGCCTCCAGGAAACGATCCACGAACTGGGGCGCGGCCAGATCACCTACCGCACCCGCCGCGCCAGCTCCGCCCCCGACAAGAGCCGCGAGGACATCAACTTCGAGTGCCAGGTGTGGCTCGAGGGCGAGCCGCTCGGGTCTGGATGGGGCCGCACCAAGAAGGAGGCCGAGAAGGAGGCCGCCCTGGACGCCCTGTCGCGGCTCGAGCAGATCCGGTCGAGGACGCCCAAGACCGGCGGACGCCGGCGCTGAGCCCGATCGTCGAGGAGCCGGGAAGGTCGG
>CAZUIY010000374.1:0-11611 GCA_964619975.1 uncultured Gemmatimonadales bacterium | reverse complement strand
TTCGTCCCCTGGGCGAGAACGCGCGGGAGCGGATCGAACGGGCGCTCGACCGGGTGGCGGCGGCGTGACGGCCGCGGCCGGGCCCGCGGTCCGCCACGGCTACGAGCGGGCGGACCGGCGCGAAGCGCTCACCCGGCGCCTTCGCCGGATCGAGGGGCAGGTCCGCGGCATCCAGCGGATGCTGGACGAGAGCCGCTACTGCGTCGAGGTGATGACGCAGATCGAAGCGGCCACGGCGGCCCTGTCGCGGGTCCAGGACGAGATCCTGGACGCCCACCTGGGACACTGCGTGACCGAAGCGATGGAGGGCGGGGACGCCGCGGTCCGGCGGGAGAAGCTGGACGAGGTGGTGGGGCTGCTGAAGAAGTACCGGCGGAGCCGATGAGCCCGCGCGACGAATCGGACGGGACGGGCCCGGCCGTGGCGGAGGCCGGCGCCCCCGCGGCCGTCGCCGAAGGGGCCGGCGAGGACCGCGTCCTCCGCCTCCCCGTCGAGGGGATGACCTGCGCCGGCTGCGCGTCGAAGGTGGAGCGGGCGCTGGCGGGGGTCGCCGGGGTGGAGTCGGCCAGCGTCAACTTCGCGGCCGAGGAGGCGACGGTGAAGGTCGGCCCCGGTGGCCCCGGCGCCGGCGTCCTGGCCGAGGCGCTGGAGTCGGCCGGCTACGGCGTCGTCGCGGAGGACGTGGAGCTGGCGATCACGGGCATGCACTGCGCCTCCTGCGTGTCGAAGGTCGAGTCGCGGCTGGCGGAGGTCCCCGGCGTGCTCGGGGCGAGCGTGAACCTGGCGGCCGAGTCCGCGCGGGTGCGGGCGGCGCCGGGGGTCCGGCCGGCCGCGCTGGTGGACGCGATCCGCCGCGCGGGCTACGAGGCCGACGTCGTGACCGAGGTCGGTCGCGAGGACCGGGGCCGGGAGGCGGCGCGCGCGGCCGAGGTGGCGGCGCTGAAGCGTCGCTTCACGGTCGCCGTCGCCCTCACGCTCCCGCTCCTCCTGCTGGACATGGTGCCGCACGCGCTGGGGCTCCACCCGGCCGGGTGGAACCACTGGCTCCAGCTGGCGCTCGCCACTCCGATTCTCTTCTACAGCGGGGCCCACTTCTTCACCGGGGCCGCGCGCGGCCTCCGGCACCGGTCCGCCGACATGAACACGCTGATCGCCGTCGGCACCGGCGCGGCGTACGGCTACAGCGTGGTCGCCACGGCGGCGCCCGGCGCGTTCCGATCGGCCGGGATCGAGCCCGCCGTCTACTTCGAGTCGGCCGCCATCATCGTCACGCTGGTGCTCCTGGGCCGCTGGATGGAGGTCCGGGCCCGCGGCCGGACGGGCGTGGCGATCCGGGCGCTCCTGGACCTGGGGGCGCGGACCGCGCGTGTCCGGCGGGACGGCCGCGAGATCGAGGTTCCGGTGGAGGAGGTCGAGCCGGGCGACGAGGTCCGGGTGCGGCCGGGCGAGAAGGTCCCGGTGGACGGCGTCGTGATCGAGGGCCACTCGGCGCTCGACGAATCGATGCTGACCGGCGAGTCGATGCCCGTCGAGAAGGGGCCCGGCGACGAGGTCACGGGCGCCACGGTCAACCGGACGGGGTCGTTCGTCTTCCGCGCCACCCGGGTGGGCGCCGACACCGCGCTCTCGCGGATCGTGGAGCTGGTGCGGCGCGCCCAGGGGTCGAAGGCGCCGATCCAGCGGCTGGCGGACACGATCGCCGCGTACTTCGTCCCGGTCGTGATCGCGATCGCGATCCTGACGTTCGTGGCGTGGTTCGTATTCGGGCCCGAGCCGGCGCTGACGTACGCCATCGTCACGTTGGTCTCGGTCCTGATCATCGCGTGTCCGTGCGCCCTGGGCCTGGCCACGCCGACCGCGGTCATGGTGGGAACGGGACGCGGCGCGGAGATGGGGATCCTGATCAAGGACGCGGCGGTCCTCGAGCGGGCCCACGCGCTGACCACGGTCGTTCTCGACAAGACCGGCACGATCACCCGCGGCCAGCCGGAGGTGACCGACGTGGTGCCCGCGGCGGGCATCGAGGAGGCCGCGCTCCTGGGGCTGGCCGCGGCGGTCGAGGCCGGCTCCGAGCATCCGCTGGGGGAGGCGATCGTGCGCGCGGCGGAGGCCGCGGGGGTCGACCCGGCGAAGGCCGAAGGGTTCCAGGCGGTGCCGGGCCACGGAGTGGAGGCCCGGGTGGGCGGCCGCGCGGTGGCGGTCGGCACGGCCCGCTGGCTGGCCGGCCGCGGGATCGCCGTCGACATGGACGGTGATTCCCTCTCCGAGCAGGGGAAGACCGCCGTGTTCGTGGCCGCCGACGGCCGGCTCCTGGGGCTGATCGCGGTGGCCGACACCGTGCAGGAGGGCTCGAAGGAAGCGGTCGCGGCGCTCCACGCGTTGGGCCTCGAGGTCGTGATGATGACCGGGGACGACGAGCGGACGGCGCGAACGATCGCCGGGCAGGTCGGGATCGACCGGGTGTTCGCCCGGGTCCTGCCGGAGGAGAAGGCTGCGCGCGTGGCGGAGCTCCGGGCCGAGGGCCGGGTGGTCGCCATGGTCGGCGACGGCATCAACGACGCGCCCGCGCTGGCGGAGGCCGACATCGGGATCGCGATCGGCACCGGCACCGACGTAGCGATCGAGGCCAGCGACATCACGCTGATCCGGGCCGACCTGCGCGGAGTGCCGCGGGCGATCGCGCTGTCGCGGCGGACGATGCGGACGATCCGGCAGAACCTGTTCTGGGCCTTCGCCTACAACGTGGTGGGGATCCCCATCGCGGCGGGGGCTCTGTATCCGGTGGCCGGAGTGCTTCGGGCGCCGTGGGTGGCGGGGGCGGCGATGGCGTTCAGCTCGGTCAGCGTGGTCGGCAACTCGCTCCGGCTCCGCCGGACGCGGCTGCCGCTGGCGGAAGGCAGGGCGGCGTGAGCGGCGCGGAGGTGGCCGTGACGCTGGCGGGGCTCGCGCTGATCGCGTTCGAGCTCTGGTTCTTCCTGGGGGCCCGGTGAGCCGGGCCCGGGCCGCCGCTTTGATCTGCGCGCTGGCCCTGCCGGCCGGCGCCGCCGCGCAGGAGCACGAGGGGCACGCGCCCGCCGATACGGCGCCGGCCGCGGCGGCGCCGGACCACGCGGACCACGCGGTGGACGCGGGCCACGCCATGACCCCCGGTGTCCTCGGGGAGCCCCGGTCGCGCGAGGGCTCCGGCACCGCGTGGCTCCCCGACGCCTCGCCGATGTTCGCCCTCCACGGCTCGGCCGGCGGCTGGGAGACGATGCTCCACGGCTCGATCTTCCTGCAGTACGTGGCCGACGGGGGCGACCGGGGAGACGACCAGCTGGGGCTCACGAGCTGGGCCATGGTCATGGCGCGCCGGCCGTGGGCGGGCGGGTCGCTGGTCCTCCGCGGCATGGGGAGCCTGGATCCGGCCACGGTGGGCGGGTGCGGCTACCCCGATCTCCTGGCCACGGGCGAGACGTGCGAGGGGGGCGAGCCGATCCACGACCGCCAGCACCCGCACGACGCGATCATGGAGCTCGGAGCGGGCTGGGAGCGGGCGGTGGGCGACGGCCTGGCGATCCAGCTCTACGGGGCGCTGGCGGGCGAGCCGGCACTGGGGCCGGTCGCCTTCCCGCACCGGATCTCCGCCATGCCGATGCCGCTGGCGCCGATCTCCCATCACTGGCTGGACGCGACGCACATCGCGTTCGGTGTGACTACATTTGGAGTCTACGGCCACCGCTGGAAGGCCGAAGCCTCCGCCTTCAACGGCCGGGAGCCGGACGAGGAGCGGTGGGACCTGGACCTGGACGCGCTGGACTCGCGGTCCGGCCGCGTGACCGTCCTGCCCACCGAGCGGTGGGCGCTGCAGGTGTCGGCGGGGCACCTGGAGGAGGCCGAGCTGCCACACGGGCCGGGCGAAGACCGGGTGGACGTGGAGCGGATCACCGCCTCGGCGATCCATCACCGCCCGCTGGCCGGCGGAGGGCACTGGGCGACCACGGTGGCGTGGGGCCGGAACTCCGAGGCCGGCGACGCCACCCAGGCGCTCCTGGCCGAGACGACGGTCAACGTGGGAGGGTGGCACGCGTTCTTCCTGCGGGCCGAGGCGGTCGAGAAGTCCGCCGGGGACCTGGTGCTCGAGGAGGCGCTCCACGGCCGCGTGTTCCGCGTGGGCAAGCTGGCGGCGGCGTACGTCCGGTGGCTCGAGCCCCTGGCCGGCTGGAGCGCCGGCGTGGGTGGCGGCCTCACGCTGGGGATCCTCCCCGACGATCTGGAGCCGGCGTACGGGAGCCGCGCGCCGGTGGGCGGGTTCCTCCATGTGACGGTCCGGCCGGCGGGGATGTAGATTGAACCTCATGCGATGCTCCCTTCTCATTCTCCCGGCCGTGCTCCTCGCGGGCGCCTGCGCCGCCGATGACGAACCCCGGCCCGCCGCCGTTCCGGAGTCCCCGGAGGCCACGAACGTCGCGTTCGCCGAGGACTGGGTGGAGCTCGACGGGGTCCTCTTCCCCG
The DNA here is from genome assembly GCA_964619975.1 of uncultured Gemmatimonadales bacterium. Lineage (GTDB taxonomy): Bacteria > Gemmatimonadota > Gemmatimonadetes > JACCXV01 > JAHWKZ01 > DATLFF01. The sequence goes on along the minus strand of CAZUIY010000374.1, from coordinate 7,117 downwards.
CCGCCATGGCCGACGCGCCGCCGGAGGTCATCGAGGCGTACGTCTTCGCCGCCAAGCACCAGGACGTGCTCGAGTACATGCCCTGCTACTGCGGCTGCGAGAACCCCCGCTTCGCCCACGAGAACAACTACGACTGCTTCATCGATGCCATCGACACCACCGGCGAGAAGCCGCGGGTGTCGCCGGATCCGATGGGCTTTGGTTGAGGGATCTGCATCGATATCGCCCGGGAGGCGAAACGCGAATACGAGAAGGGAACGCCGCTGCCGGAGATCCGCGACCTGGTCGAGGAGAAGTACAGCAACGGCCTGCCCGGCACCCCGACGCCCCGCCCCACCCACGACCACGAGGGCTGAGCGGGCCGAACCGCCCAAGCGGCCCCGCCTGGAAACGAGAACGGCCCGCGGATCGCTCCGCGGGCCGTTTCGCGTTCGGTGAGCCCGGAGTGCGGCTCTAGCGGCTGTCCTTGCCGGTGTTCACGAACTTGATGCACTGGCCCTGGTTCCTGAAGCCGTACTGCGCCCAGCCGCCCTTCTTGCAGTCGTTCTTGTCGGCGGGATCGTTGGCCAGCTCGAAGTCGTAGGTCACGGTGTTGCCACCGGCGATTCCGACCGTCAGCGCGTCCGTGTTCCCGTCGAAGCCGCCCCAGTTGCCGCCGGCCTTCAGGCCGATGGCGCCCAGCGTCGGGTGGACTCCGGCGTTCGGGAACGCGGCCAGGACCTCGGACCAGGTGCAGGGGTTGCCGATCGGGCACGTGGCGTTGCCCGGCGCGCCGGTGAACCACCAGTTGCCGTTGCCGGCGTCATCCTGCGTGTCCCAGTTCTGCCAGTCGCCGGTCACGACGGCGTGGGTGTAGTAGGGCTCGTAGACCAGCCGGCCCTGCCAGGCGGTATTCGCGTCGGTCAGGTCGACGTCCACGTTGATCTGGAGCGCGATCGCCAGCGCGGCGCTGCCGGAGGTCCGGTAGGTCGAGTAGGTCAGCGCGTCGATGTCGGCCAGAGGGGTCCCGGCGTAGTCGGCCACGCCGAGAATGACGCCACCTGTGGCGTCCACGATCAGGTTCGCGCTGCCCGCGCCGAGCGGCGGGCTGTCGGGGCCGGCGACCATCTGGCCGCTGCCGTTCGGGGTCTCCTGGAGGAAGAACCAGCCGCGCATGTCACCCGGCCACACCACGACGGTGCCGGACTCGTGGCTGGAGGGGTGCAGGGCGACACCCGAAGCGTCGGGGCTCGTCAGGGACGAATCGTCCGAGCAGGCGGCCGCGAAGGCCAGGCCGAGCACGGCGACGATGGGAGCGGTGAAACGGGTGAATCGGACCATGGGTCATTCTCCTCGTGCGGGTGATTGAAACGGCTCTAGCGGCTGTCCTTGCCGGTGTTGACGAACTTGATGCACTGGCCCTGGTTCCTGAAGCCGTACTGCTCCCAGCCACCCTTCTTGCAGTCGTCCTTGGTCTGGGGCTCGAGGACCACGATCGGGCTGACGGTGAGATCGTAGGTCACGTTGGCGGCCTGGAAGTCGTCCCAGCCGGGAATGGCGCCGTTGGAGAACTCCGGAGACGCCGAGCCCGTGCCGATCCGGTCGCCGTAGCTGTCGGTCAGCGTGGCGTTCACGCTTCCACCCGAGATGTCCAGGGTGACGCAGCCGGCGGGGGCGATGGCCCCCCCGGTGGCGCAGGCCAGCCCGTCGGCGGTCCCGTCGATCGTCAGGACCACGTCCAGGACGCCGTCCGCCGGAAGATCGGTGGCGAGGACGGTGATGAAGGTCTGGACGATCTCGCCGCCCGCGTTTCCGTCGCTCACGCCGATCCGCCATTGGGCGGCGGACTGCCGGTGGATGTACATGTACGCCCCGGTCTGGTGCCCCGAGGAGACGCCGGCGTCGAGTAGCGTAAGGTCGATCAGGCCGATCATCGAGACCTGTCCCACGAACTGATCATCGATGTCGATCGTGCCCGACAGGGTGATGGGGGAGACGTCGGGGCTCGGTGTCACGATCCGGGGCGTTCCCCACTGATAGAAGTGGGCATAGCCGGCCGGGGCGGGATCGCCGACGTAGCGCATGTAGAACTGGCCGTTGGTGGCGTTCGCGTCGACGATGACCCCGGTGGTGCCGGAGATGGTCGCCGAGCTGGACGCGAGGGCGAGCGCCCCGGTCGTGGATTCCGGGCTGGTCGGGGACGAGTCGTCCGCGCACGCGGCGACGAATCCGAGCGTGAAGACCGCGACGCACACGGCCGTGAGTCTCGCGAGAGCGGTTCTGATCATGTGTGGGACTCCTTGAGCAGGTACCGAAGACCCGGCAGCCCGGCCGTCTACTTGCCCCCGCAAGAGCAGACCCGTCGGCTTTGCGCCCCCGGCTCGCGCCGGGTTAGCCTTTTTCAGGAAGGACCAGGAGTATAGGGGATGTCGAGGGGCCCGCCAAGGGGCCGGGGCGGGTCAGCGCGGGTGGGGCAGCGGGATCAGCAGGAAGCCGAGCGCCCCCGCCAGCGGCGCGCCTCCGACCACGGCCAGCCAGAAGTCGTGGGTCCGGAACGCGACGATCGTCAGCGCGATCCCGACCAGCAGCATGCCCAGCGCGATCCAGGGCCGGAGCGGGATCAGGCGGGCGAGTGTGGGACGCAGATCCATGGGCGCCAGACTAGCGGAGGCGATCCGGCGCCGCAAGACCGGGCCGGCGCTGGCGGGGCCCCGCCGTTCCGCGGTACTCTCGGCCCCGCATGTTCTTCGCCCTTCTCGCGTTCGTGCTGTCGGCGGCGTTCCTCGCCGTCATGATCACCGCCCTGGTCCTGCTGCGGAAGGGGGAGGGGCCCCGCTACAGCGCCAGCCGGGCGTACGACGCCAGCCGCCGCGAGGCGGTGCGGACCCTGCTCGGCGCGGAGGTGGACCGGGTGCCGGGGACCCAGTGGTTCGACCCCGCCCGGAAAGCCGCGCTCCCCGACGAGCCCCTGCGCGGGGAGTTCGACCCGGCGGTCGGCGAGGCTCTCCAGGCGGTGGTGCCGTCCGACCGGGGTCTGGCGCCCGCCGCCGGGGGCGCGTTCCGGCTGGAGGCCGAGGACGCCTGGGTGGTCCCGGCGATCTCGACCGCCGAGCTCCGCGCCGGCCGCATGAACGACCGGCCGGGGCGGCTCGTCATCGGACTGGTGCTGTTCAACCCCGAGCCGCCGGGTGGGGAGGCGACCCGGGTGGCGCTGCCGGTCCAGGTCCTGTTCCCCGCGCTCACGACCGCCGGGCGGGAGGACCTCGTCCGCCGCTTCGAGGAGATCCGCGCGCGAGCGACGCGCGCGCCAGCCACGACATCCATGGAAAGAGGAGACGCATGAAGACGATTCTGACGGTTCTGGCCCTTCTGGTCGCCGCCTCGCCGGCGACGGCGCAGGACTACATGCCGGATGGGACGACGGTGACGATCGACGAGTGGGAGGTGCCGTGGGCGAACACCCGTCCGCGGGACCCGTACCCCGGCCCGGACGGCCGGGTGTGGTTCGTCGGGCAGACGGGCGACTACGTGGCCGCGCTGGATCCCGCCAGCGGGGAGTTCGAGCGGTTCGAGCTGCCGGCCGGCGCGGGGCCGCACAACCTGATCGTGGCCGACGACGGGGCCGTCTGGTACGCCGGCAACCGCGCCGCGCACATCGGCCGGCTGGACCCGGCCACGGGCGAGATCGAGCAGATCGCCACTCCGGTCCGGGACCCGCACACGCTGGCGTTCGACCCCGCCGGGGACATCTGGTTCACGGCCCAGGGCGGAAACAAGGTCGGCAAACTGGACGTCGAGTCCCGCGAGCTGACGATGGTGGACGTGCCGACTCCGGACGCCCGGCCCTACGGCATCGTGGTGGCGGAGGATGGCCGGCCGTGGTTCACCGAGTTCGGCAGCCACAAGATCGCGACCGTGGATCCGGCCACGATGGAGCTGACCGAGCACGAGCTGCCTCGCGCCGACGCCCGACCGCGGCGTCTGCAGCGGACCGCCGACGGCGCGATCTGGTACGTCGACTACGCCGGCGGCTTCCTGGGCCGCCTGGACCCCGCCACGGGCGAGGTCGAGGAGTGGGCGGCGCCGGCCGGCGAGGGGTCCCGCCCCTACGGGATGGCGATCGACGCCGACGGCCGGCTGTGGTTCGTGGAAACCGGACCGTCGCCGAACCGGTTCGTCGGGTTCGACCCCGCGACCCGCGCCTTCCACGCGCCGGTGCCCGTCCCCAGCGGCGGCGGGACGATCCGCCACATGGAGTATGACGCGGACGGTGACGTGGTCTGGTTCGGGACCGACGCCGGCACGATCGGGCGGGCCCGGCTTCCGTAGCCGGCTGGCGCTCCTGGCGGCCCTGGCCCCGATCCCCGCGGCGCTCGCGGGGGCGGCGTGGGTGGACGGGCCGCCGACCGGCCACACCGGCGGGTTCGGCGAGCCGACGTGCGCCGAGTGTCACTTCGCGGGCTCGGCCGAGCCGGTCGCGCGGCTGGAGCTGACCGGGGCGCCGGCGTCCTGGGAGCCGGGCCGGACCTACCGGATGACGGTGGCGCTGTCGTCGCCGGGCCTGGAGCGGGCGGGCTTCCAGCTCTCCGCCCGGTTCGCCGACGGCTCCTGCGCCGGCCGCCCGGCGGGCGGGCTCGCCTCGCTGGACGAGCGGACCACGGTGGCCGTCGATTCGATCACCGGCGTGGCCTACATCCACCACACGCGGGCCGGCACGGCGCCCCGGACGGCGGACTCCACCGGCTGGGACTTCGAATGGACGGCGCCCGAGGCCGCGGGGCCGGCGGTGGTCTTCCACGCGGCCGCGAACGCGGCCAACGGGGACGATTCGGCGCTGGGGGACGAGATCGTGCTGGGGAAGGCGGAGAGCGCCGGGCCGTAGCCGGCGGCCGCGGCCAGGCCGAGGTCAGGCGGCGGCGGGCTCCAGGAACTGCCGGGCGAAGGCGTGCGGCCGGACGGCCTCGCCGGTGGCCGCGCGGGCCAGGTCGTCGTAGTGGAGCGAGGCCCCGGGAGCGAAGATCCGCTGCGCCAGCCAGGCCCCCGCGTCCAGGTCCCCCGGCACCAGCGGCGTGTCTGCCACCAGACCGGACCGCATCGCCGACTGGATCTGCGAGGCGAAGCACTCCCCCAGCATGTAGTTGTGGTAGTAGACCGGCGCCACGACGACGTGGATCTTGGCCGCCCAGTCCGCCGCTCCGGCGGGCCGGGGGGGCGTGGCGAGGCCCTGGTACCGGCTCTTCAGCGACCACCAGAGCGTGTTCAGGTCCTGATCCGGCCGCTGGTAGAGCTCCCGCTCGAAGCGCGTCATGACCTGCGCCCAGCGCGAGAACACCAGCATCTGGGCCCTGAGCTCCCGCGCGGCGGGCGCGCGGAGCGCCTCGGCCCGGTCCCGCTCCACCAGGCCCGCAGAGCGCATCCACGACGCGTCCCGGGAGAGGCGGCCGAACAGCATCGCGATCGCCTCGGTGGTCAGCGTGTGCGCGGGCTGGCGGATCGTCCACGGGAGGTCCCGCGAGACGCCCAGGTCGTAGACGGCGTGCCCCAGCTCGTGCAGCGTGGTGCCCATCCACCGCTCGGTGTTCCGCAGGTTCAGCAGGATCCGGACGTCGCCCTCGCGGTCGATGTCGATGGCGAACGCGTGCGGATCCTTGCCCGGCGCCTCGTGGAGGCTGGAGCGGCCGAGGACCCCCTCGACCGGCAGGCCGATCCGCCCGAAGTAGGCGCGGGCGACCGCCACCAGGTCCACGTCCCGGTACACGTCGTCCAGGTCCGCCCCGAAGACGTCGGGCGCCTCCTGGAAGTGGGCGTTCTGGTAGTGCCAGGGCTGGAGCGTCTCGGGCGCGAGGCCCAGGCGTTCGGCGAGCCGCGCGTCCAGCTCGGTCTTCAGCTCCGCGAAGGGCCCGGCCGTCATGTCGTCCAGCCGATCGAAGAACGACTCGATGTCGGCGGGGTCCTGCTCGTAGAGGTCCAGCTTCAGCGCGTGGTAGTCGGAGTGCCCGACCTGGCGGGCGGCCTCGTTCCGCAGGCCCACCAGCTCCCGGAGGGGCTCGGCCACCAGGGGCCCGACCGCGTGCAGGGCCTCCCAGGCCTCTTCCAGCGCCGCGGGGTCCCGCTCCTCCTCGAGGGCGATCTCGAGGTCGTTCACCGTCCGCTCCTCGCCGCGATAGACCGGCCGGTAGACGGAGAACGTCCGCTCGATCTCGGTGGCCAGGGCGTTGATCCGCTCGCCCAGGTCGCGGTCGGCCTGCCGCGGGAGCGCCTCCAGCTTCAGCAGCCGGAGCGCCCGCGCCTCCACGGGGTCGCCGGCGGCCGCCGCGGCGGCGTCCAGGCGCTCGACCAGACCGGGGTCGCGGAAGAGCTCGTCCATCCGGTTCCGGAGGGTCTCCAGGCGGTCGTACGCCTCCTGGGAGCCGGTCACGGCGGCGTCCCACCACGCCCGGTTCACCTCGGTCTCGAGCGGTCGGAGCCGCCCGGTCAGCTCTTCCAGTTGCCGTTCCATGCCGCGAATCTACCCGCGCCGCCGGGGCGGGTCGACCGCGGCCGGGGCCCCCGTGATCGGGGGATGCGCCGGCGGGGCGGACCGCACATATTGATTTGTATCCCGGGAGGGCCGGGGCGCACGGACGGCCCGCACCACGGAGGGAGTCAATGGAAAAGACGTTCGCGGAGTTCCGCAAGGCCATGGGAGAGCGGCTCCGGTCGGCCCGCGGAGACTTGACGCAGGCGGAGCTGGCCGAGCTGACCCGGTACACCCAGCAGATGATCAGCCGCTACGAGAGCGGCCGGGTCCCCAAGGCGTTCTGGTTCCTGGCGAACCTGTCGGAGGCGGGCGTCGACGTGGACTACGTGCTGACCGGCCGCCGCCGGCGGGGCCCGGGCGCCCGCCGGCTGACGGGCGGAAGCGAGCGTGAGTGACCGGGCGCCCTGGCTCAACTGCGGGACCGTGCTCGCCCTGGCCGGCGGGCTCGTCTTCCTGGCGCTCGGGATCGTGCTCCTTCAGATCCTGTGCCACGGCCCGGGCGGGATGGGCGCCGGGTCGATGAGGTACCCCGGTCCCTGATGTTCGGGGAGGGACCGCTCGTCACCGATCCCACCGGCGTATTCGTCTACCTGGCCGGCCTCCTGGCCGCGATCTACC
>CAZUIY010000373.1:0-4313 GCA_964619975.1 uncultured Gemmatimonadales bacterium | reverse complement strand
CAGGACGGGATCGGACCAGCCGCCCGCCGGGCGGGCGAACGTCCACCGGGGGGCGCCGTCCCGCAGGCTCCAGTGGACCCGGCGGACGCCGTCCACCCGGGGGTCCTGGTTCATGAGGCCGGTCAGGGGCCGCGTGCTGGGCCGGTCCAGGATCAGCGAGTCGCCGCGGAAGCCGTGGATCTCCAGCTCCACCTCGACCGCCGAGTTGGCCGGGTCGGGGCGGACCGTATACCGCAGCTCGCAGCAGGGCACGTCACCCGGGAACGTGACGGCGAGGACCGCCGAGACGGCCGCGAACAGCGTGACGCGGATCAGAGTATGTGTCATGTCCGATGGTTATACGCATCGGACGTGCCATTTGTTCGCGCTGGCTAGCTCTCCACCCGCTTCATGACCGGCGCCACCGTCACCCCGTGGAGGACGATCGAGATCAGGACCACCAGGCCGACCATCGACCAGATCCCCACGCTGGTGCCGAACTCCTGGTGGTTCAGGGCGTACGCCAGGTAGTAGAACGACCCGATGCCGCGGATGCCGAAGAAGGCGATCGCCGCGCGCTCGCGGCCGTGTACCCGGCCCCCCGCCAGCCCGATCATCCCGGCCGCGGGCCGGACCAGGAGCACGATGGCGATCGCGACGAAGACGGCCTGCCAGGTGAGCAGATCGAAGATCCCGCTCGCGATCATGCCCCCGAACAGGACCAGCACCCCCGCCATCAGCACCTTCTCGGTCTGGACCGAGAACTCGTGGAGCGCCCGATGGTAGTCGTGGCCCCGCTCGTACTGGCGGATGCAGTACCCGGCCGCGAAGACGGCCAGGAAGCCGTAGGCGTGGACCATCTCGGCCACCCCGTACACCAGGAGCGTCATCGCGAGGACGATCAGGGCGTCGGCCCGGTTCGCCAGCTTGAACTTCTCCTCCAGGCCGAAGAGGAGGTGGGCCAGGCCCCACCCCAGGAGGCCGCCAACCACGATCCCCATCGCCACCTTGTAGAGGACGTCCACGGCCAGCCACGAGCCGAGCCAGCCGGACGGGGCCAGGCCCGCGGCGGCCACCGCGATGGCGAGGTTGGTGAACGGGAACGCCAGGCCATCGTTCAGGCCCGCCTCGGAGGTCAGCGAGAACCGGACCTCGCCGGCCGGCTCCTCGCCATCGCCCGGAGGACCCACCTGGACGTCCGAGGCGAGCACCGGATCGGTGGGGGCCAGGACCGCCCCCAGCAGGAGCGCGGCGGCGGGCGAGAACCCGACGACCCACCACCCGAGGAACGCGACGGCCGCGATCGTGAGCGGCATCGTCACCGCCAGGAGCCGCCAGGTCAGCCGCCAGTCGGGGTGCCGGAGCGGCCGGTCCAGCTTGAGGCCCGCCCCCATCAGCGCCACGATGACCACCAGCTCGGTCACGCGCTCGGCGAAGAGCGCGTCGTCTCCGGCCCAGGGGCGCGGGAACTCGTAGGGAACGGGCAGGCTGAAGAGCAGGAAGCCGAACGCCACGAACACGATCGGCGGCGAGAACGCGCGCCCGGCGAGCGCGTTGGGCAGCCAGGCGCCGCCCAGGAGCGCGACGCCCGCGATCAGCATGGCCAGATGATAGGGATCCATCAGGCGCCGATCAGGAGGCGCCGATCAGGCGCTGGATCTCCTCGTCGGAGAGGACGTGGTCGGTCTTCTTGGCGTGCCCGAAGATCCGGTCCACCAGGGCGGGCTCGGCGTCGATGCCGCGGGACTCCAGCCAGTAGATCACGTTGGATTTGCCGCACATGTGGCCGATCTCGATCCGCTGGCGGCGGCCGATCCAGCCGGCGGGGACGCCGGAGTAGACCCGGTCGGCGAGCCATCCGTCGCCCATCCGGAGCGCCTTGATGACGGCGGCCGCGTGGACCCCGGTGCCGGTCCGGAACGCGTCGTCGCCGACCACCGGGTAGTTGGGCGGCAGGGGAACGCCGGTGTACGCGGAGACCTTGCGGCAGTACTCGGGAAGCGCGGAGAGGTCGTTGTCGATCCACTCCAGGAGCTTCAGGTTCACCAGCAGCAGGTCGATTTCCATGTTCCCGACCCGCTCGCCGATCCCGACCGCGGTGCCGTGGATCCGGTCGGCGCCGGCGACCATGGCGGAGAGCGCGTTGGCCAGCGCGAAGCCGCGGTCCCGGTGGCCGTGCCAGTCCACCTTGACGTCCGCGCCCGTCTCCGCCACCAGCGCCTTCGCCCACTTCACCAGGTTCCGCGCGCCGTCCGGCGTGGCGTGGCCGACCGTGTCCGCCAGACAGATCCGCGCGGCGCCGGCCTCGATGGCGGCGGTGTAGAGCCGCCGGAGCGTCTCGGGCCGGGCGCGGGTGGTGTCCTCGGTGACGTACATGACCGGGACCCCCTCGCTCACCGCGTACTCGACCGCGTCCACGCTCGTTTTCAGGATCCAGTCCACGTCCCACCCCTCGGCGTACTGCCGGATGGGGGAGGAGCCGATGAAGGTGCAGCACTCGATCGGCAGGCCCACCTCCTGGGAGATCTCGACCACCGGGTCGATGTCGTTGACGAGCGTCCGGGCGGCGCAGTTGGCGCCGATCGAGAGCCCCGCGTCGACGATCTCCTTCGCCAGCGCCTTGACGTCGGCCACCGCGCGCGGGCCGGCACCGGGGAGCCCGATGTTGGCGGTGTGGATCCCGAGCCGGTCCATCAGGTGGAGGAGCTCGAGCTTCTGCTCGATGGTGGGGTCGGTGACGGAGGGGGACTGGAGCCCGTCGCGCAGGGTCTCGTCGTCGAACTCGACCGTCTGGGAGGGCTTCGTCAGCTCCTCCGCGGCCTCGTTCCAGTCGTAGATCAGGTCGTCGATGCCGGGCTCGGCCATGGGGCTCCTCTCGAGCGGGGACCGGGCCCAAGGTAGCCGGCCGGAGGGCGCCGGCAAACGCCCGCCGGCGCTAGCGCCGGCGGTGCTCCAGCATCCAGGCGTAGAGCTCGGGGTCGCGGTAGAGCCGCGTCAGGTCGCCGTGGTCCGCGCCCTGGATCAGCCGGAGCTCCACATCCGCGCCCACCCGGCGGAGCGCCTCCACCATCGTCTGGGCCGCGGGGAGCGGCGCCAGGTCGTCGGCCGAGCCGTGGAAAACGAGGATCGGCAGCCGCATGAGAGCCCGCGACCAGTCTTCGCTGGGGGCCGGCGTGTGGGCGGCCATCGGCACGGCGGCCGCGAACCGGTCCGCGTGGCGGTACGCCACCCGCCAGACCCCGCCGCCGCCCATGCTGTAGCCGGTCAGGTACACCCGGCTCCGGTCGACCGGGTAGCGGGCCTCGATCTCGTCCAGGATCGCGTCCAGCCGGTCGACGTCCGACCAGGTGCCTGGCAGATGGAGCTGCGGGGCCACCACGATGAACGGGATCGCGTTCCCCTCGGCCAGCTCACGCGGCAGGCCGTAGCGGAGGAGGAGCGAGGGGTTGTCCCCGCGAAGCGAGCGGCCGTGCAGGTAGAGGATCACCGGCCACCTCCGGTCCCCCCGCTCCATCCCCGGCGGGAGCCACAGCAGGTAGTCCTCGATCGAGCTCGACGTGGCCGCGGGGAGACTCCGCTCGAGCATGACCCCGATCGTATCCGGGAGGGCGCGAGGGTCCTCCACCCGCTGGATCAGCGTGTCGGGGTCGACCGCCAGGGGGGTCCGCTCGACGAACGACGAACCGAGCGTGTCAGGGGCCGGATCCTCCCGCCCCGCCGGCGGGATGGGGGCCTCGGTCAGCGGATCCCCCAGGGGGACGGGCTCGTCCGCCGCGCCCGACTCCGCTCCGGAGTCTCCCGAGATCCCAAGCCACACCGCCAGCGCCAGCGCCGGTAGGACGGCGAGCGTGGGGACGAGCCAGCGGTGGAGGGATGATCTCATGGGGCGACGGTCCTGTGGATGGGGGTCCCTTCCTTCGGTGCGGCTCCAACTGCTACCCCCGGGAGCGTCTCCGGGTCCGACCGCCGACTAGATTCGGGGTCGATGAAGACGGAGCGCGCCGCCTCTCCCGCCGCTGTCGGGATCGCCTACGCCCTGGTCTGCGTAGTCTGGGGCTCCACCTACCTGTTCATCAAGATCGGCGTGGAGGTCCTGCCGCCGTACCTGCTGGGGGGCGTCCGGTTCTCGATCGCCGGCCTGGTCCTGACCCTGGCGTGCCTCGCCACCGGACGCCGGCTCCCCGCCGACCGCGGCACCTTCGCCAGCACCGCCCTGGTCGCCGTACTGTACCTGGTGGTCGGCAACGGCCTCCTGAACTTCGCCGAGGTCCACATGTCGTCGGGCCTCGCCGCGCTCCTCGTGACCACGTTCCCGATCTGGACCACTCTGCTGG
>CAZUIY010000372.1:0-44025 GCA_964619975.1 uncultured Gemmatimonadales bacterium | reverse complement strand
TGTGCGACAAGACTAGCCACCATCTCGTCATAGTTCGCGTCCCACACAGTGATGGTCGTATAGTCACCATGTTCTAGGCCCTCAGCAACGTCCACGCCAATAACATAATTAGGCTGCTGAACAACATAATCATGCTCTTCATGGCGGTGAACGTAAGGCTCTTCCCACACACGGAGAGCGTAAGCCGACGGTTGATTGGTAGGGTCGAACCCACCATCACCGTCCCACTCATAATAGGCCTTCGGTTCTTGGAAGGGAAGATATGCAAGTATATCAACGCCGAACACAGTTCGTCCTGACTTCGCAAAAGCCTCTTCAGCATTCTCAGGATACTCCTGGTAAAAATACCATTCCTGTCCACGGAACGACAGTTTCTTCCTGTCATACCAATCCTGAGTACGGGAAGGAACCACATCCCAAGCGTAGAAAATCCCAAACCATGGTGAATCGTCTTTTTCACTTTCAAGCCAAATTTCATGAAACCGATCACCCATTCCATTCGCTGTACTAATAATAATCATCTTGCCATACACGAGTGGTTCCAACGCTGCGAACACTTCGTTGGAATACTCCATGAAGGCGAACTCGTCAAGCACGACTCCGAACACGGAGTCACCACGCCCTGTGCTGCTCACAGACGGCACAGCCTCAAGCTTGGAGCCATTGTCGAACTCCACAGCCGTCTGCGTCCTAGACTTGATCTGAGGCAGCTTAGAACGCATCCAGGCAGGCAAGCGGTCGTAGCCGTACAGCGCACGCTCCAACATCTTCTTGGCGCCGCCCTCGTTCTTGGACACGAGCAACCACGGATGGTTGTCGTGAAAGAGCGCGTCCCAGACAGCATAGCCCACCGTGACGGTAGTCATGCCAATTTGACGAGCCTTAAGAGAAACAATGAGTTCCTCATTTTCAATTACGTTAATTATTTCTTCCTGATAGTCCCTTAAATCAAACAAGGCAGGACCAGTCCCGATGACTGGAATGTAATAGAAGTTCCTAAGAAACCAACGAACATCCGCTCTTGATCTACGAACGTCAAGTTCGTGCTTAAGTTCTGTCGGTGTTACGGTCGGCGTAGAACTCATCAATCAACTCCATGAACTCTTCTTCTGACAAGGCAGCCAAATCGACGCCCTGGTCCTGCGGCATAACCTTCTCCATCCACTCAAACAAGAAGCGGGCAGCCTGTGTCGAGTTCTTCGCGCCTGGGTCGGTAGCAATCTCAACTTGGGCCTTGATGATGCGATCCGCATCCTCGACCTTAATAAGACCCCTACGCCGTCGCAAGAACTCACGTTGAAAACGCTCTTCCCGCTCATACTTATAAAGAGTCGACGGATCGACTTCCAACAGTTCAGCCAAAGCCCTCTTAGTCTTAGGCTCACGCAAAGGTTCAGGAGTTAACAGCCACTCTAGATATATTTCTTGACGCTCCTTCTTAAGAGAGGAACCCGTCTTCCATGACTCTCCACTAACATACGAATTGCCGCCAGCACCAAACGCAAGCGAGTAATCCATCTCGTTATCCACCACTACTATTCACCTTCTCTTTAGGCACAGACCACGGCTCGAACCGTTCCTGGTCGTTCCAATATAACAGAAAGTCATCGACGGTACTAACTACTTCTAAATCCACAGCCATACCCTTCACCTCACGCCCAATGCGCTCCGCAGCAACTCTGTCATGTTCCGCTTTCCGAATCTCCTTGGTGCGTCGCTTCGCTTCGACAGCATCAAGATACAACTTGCCATGGACTTCACACCACGGGCAAGAGAACATAATAATGAGGCCAGTACCCGTAGGTACGCTCTTAATCACATTTCGGTTCAGCGGAGGGACATCCTTACCGCAGCTTTCACATTGAGCTAGGGGTGTAACTTTCATCTCATAATATAGTAGCAAAACGTGCGCCTGCGCAAAAGAACACTTTGAACTATACTATAAGGGACTGTATCCTTGGGGCGACTCAGGGTGATGCGCCAGGCGGAGTGTCTCCGCTCTCCGCCCTGGCGTTATCCTTACAAGTCTTAGAGAAGAGAATTAACTCCCGCTCGAAAGGGTAGGGCTTGGAACCGCACAGGGGAGAACCAGCGGTTCAGCACTCTAAGCCAACAGAAGGTAGAAGCACACGACGCTCCCTTCTTTGTTGAAGCTCCCGTCGGGGAACTATATCCTAGGAGCGATCTAGGGTGATGAGTCGTACTATAGCATACGAGGAATCACCACTAGAGAGCGACTGTCTACTTAGCAGCGAACGGGGGGTAAGGAGTGCGCTAACGCCACAAGGCGTGCAGCAAACGACTTCATATCTAAGCTTTTCATCAAGCATGACCCCATTTTACGAAGCAAAACATATCCAAACTTGCAATATTTCTAGCAGCTAGGTCACTAATTACCGCCAGCCCCCCACCCCCATTGAGGATGTGAATGCGTTTGATAGCCTTTAATGCAAACCCCTTTGAACAATGCCATGACACTTACCAAAACCTTTGCGATTAGTCGTGCAATTGCGTATGCGATAGCCTTTGTATCGAAGGTAGAGATAGCAGCACTACCATATGGGTATGCTAGCGATTAGCCTCATTGCGATATGGTGGCGTCGCTCGTTAACACTGGCGCCATTGGGGACTCTATTGGCAGTAGGTAGGGCTTTCATTCATCCCATTGGGCGACTTTAACGTAATGGAACGTTGACTATCGTAGTCTATCGTCCTGACGGTCGGCCTGACGCTGTAAGGCTAGGCACCCTGACGAGGCCTCACGCTAACTATCGTCAACTAACGTCGCGCCAGCCAACGTCGTGCAACGTCAGCCAACGTCGACTCCCCACTACCTATCGTAGACTAGCGTCAAAATTAGATCGTTAACTATCGTAAAGTCACCATGAAAAACTTGACGACCCCTAGACCGCTGCTACCGTTCTCGGTGTCGGGTCTTGCTAGCGCTTGCGCAAGGATGCAAGGTCGAATCGACAGGCTTTTTCACAATTACATAACGCAAGGTATAGGGACTACTGACCGCTTAGGGAAAGTAGGAATTATGGAACTTTGTGATTACATACTGGCAACGTCAATGCGTTGCCCATTCCCTGCGGATTGGCTAATACGTGGCTACGACCGCACTAGCGAAGTACAAGCAGGATGTTTGACCGAGGTCGATTCGGCAAACGTTTGTCATGCTCATGTCATAGAGATATCAAACGATATGAAACTAGAGTGCGATGAACTGTCACACTCTAGGATTGACCACTGACCGACCACTGACCGACGTAAGCGGTCAGTAGTCTCTATACCGCTTTAGGTTGCATACTGACTTAGCGTTTAGCCTTAAGAATGAGGTTTAGCCTCATGGAACTAACGCAAGGGATTGCACGACCGACCCATGATAAGACCGTCAAGCGGTCTAATCGTTTCACTTTGCCTACGCACTCTGTAAAGGGTGTGCCGTTCTATCGCCCCGTAGGGCGCAAGGAACTAGCGCAATGGGAATTGGGTAGTCGGGCAGCAAACTACTCACTAAGCGTTACGCTTAGAGAATGGAAAGTGAAACATATGCAACTTACGGAAACTACTTTCGGCGAAGGCCGTGGACCTGGGAACGCTACTGACGTTACGTTCCCGACGCTTGATACCCTCATCTCAGATGGGGAGATCATCGACGATGAGACAGGCGACACGCTCGTTACGCTTGAGGAATGGGAGAACGCATTGCGGTCTCACAAGTACGTTCGGGCCGTTTACGGTCCCGACTGGACTACTTCAAAGGGTGCGAAGGGATTCAACATTGCGAAGAAGGCTTTGAAGTCTCGCCTTGTGAATCACTTTGGAATCGGCACGACCGAAACGGGACTCAAGGTTTCGTTCCGTGACGCTGAGAAGGACCAGGGACATATCATGTATACCCTGTCCCGTGACGAGTCGCCCAAAGTACAAGTCGCCCCTACTGCGGTCGATACAGTGACCGACAGTGACGACAGCAACGACGGCGACGCTACCGTTTGAAGGTAGCCTTTACACACTGACCGACGCTTTACGCTAAGTCAGTATGGAACCTAAAGCCCACCACCAAAGCCTAGGCTTTTGCCTAGGGTTTACCCTCCCACCTACCCCATAAGGTAGGGTTCTCGGAGGGTAGGCCCTAGGCAGAGGCTTGGGCTTTTGCCCATTTCTTTGACCATCGAGTTGTTGAGAGCATTTTTGAGTTGTTGAGAGCGCTAAGGGTATTGGAGTAATTAATTGTTCCCTGTAATAACGGACAATGGTGTGATTCCCATTTACTTTAATACCCTTTGCGGTCCCGACAATACAAAGGAGAAGGACAATGAGACCATGAGTGAATATAGGGTAAGGAATTAAGTCCGCCCTAGCGCTAGCGTTTAGGCTAGCGTAGAGTCTAGTTAAGAATTGCGATTTTACGCATTAACACTGGCTAGGCTCTACGGTATCCTAGACACAGAAAGGAGATACCATCGTGAATCATGTACGTTGCGATAAGCATGAGGGTTTTGCCCTTTGCACTGAGTCTCACAAACGTGGGTTCAAACTTATTGAACTTGCGAGTGAGAAGGGACTCATTAATCTAGCAACCTGGATTATGAGTAACGGAACGAGTAATCAGGTCGCTTTTGTGAAAGGACAATTGAATGGTCTTTGACTTTCTCAATGTTCGTTCGGGAACTACTGACGTTTTCGACAATCACGATGACGTCATCAAAGATATTAACGAGATACTTAACGAAGTCGGAGTCATAAAGATTTATGACGCTGACGGCGTTATGTGGATGCGCTGGAGTAAGGCATGAAAGTTCTGATTGACGGAGAGCATTACTACAAACTCATCGGCGACATTCTCGTTTGCCAATACTGTGCAGTAACTGCTAGTAGTGCAGCAAAAACAATGGAGAATTATGGGCGACGTTGTTTGCGGTAGTATCGCAGACTGTGGTGGTATTGCCACTTGGAGGCATAATGTTATGCCTTCGAGTGGCATTTACTTATTCGTATGCGACGAGTGTGCTTGTGAGAGTTGTGAGGTAATTCCAGAATGAGAATCTTTGTTCCTGAGTTAATAGTTGACTGGCTCGTCCCACGTTTAATAGCGTGGGGCGCTTATGCTATTCCCACTGATGCTTGCGAATGCTTGTATCTTTGGGGTTTCGTTTTCGAGATTTTCGCATAAATCTCGTTGGGGCTAGTGGTTGGAATTGGCATACACGACAGACTTAAAATCTGTTGCCTTCTTTAAGGCATGAGGGTTCGAGTCCCTCCTAGCCCACTTGACAATTGAAAAGACTAGGCTTTGCCTAGGCTGCATGAATGACCACAATGGTTGGTAATGCGTTTGTTCATTAGAAAGGAATCCTCTCTTGTGCGCATTATCGTTAATAGCAGACCCGCTCCTCTACACCTCCTCAAGGTTAAAGACACCTTAAACGTAGAGAAAACTTGTTATTATGTTCATGCAGTCTAGGGAATGCCTGAGTCAAACATAGAAAGGAGACTTTAATGGCACTTCCAAACGTACCCGTTCCCGATAGCGATACCATTCGCATAATCGAACGGCAGTTTGACAGAATCGAGGATTGGCTTAGCATAGCCAGAGAGAATAAGGATGATCTTCTTAAGATGATCGGTTCCTTTTCTCTTTTGACTATGGCTGCTGGTCAGATGACTCACGACTTAGAGGTTTTGGCTCATGAGGTTATTGACCCTGAGTTATTGTCTGATGAGATTTGTGAGAACTGCGAACAACAGCACGTTAACGAGGATATCGTTAATGGCATTGACGACTTCGAAGATATGCTTGCCGAACTCATTGACCATATGAATCAGCAGCGCATTGTTGAGCGTCGGAATGGGCAGAAAGATGTTTAAGTGTGACTATTGCGGCAATCTTCTTGGTGAGGATGAGACCGCAATTTACGTTGAAGAACGTACTTTTCATATCATCTGTTATCGTGCTTGGGTCGTAGAAGAACTCAATCTACCTTGGAGCAATACTTATTATGTTGACCATTGACCAAGAAGCACTCCTTTATGATCGCATTAAGGAGTTGCAGTTAGTCATTCTTAAGAAGAATGAGTACATTCGCGAGTTAGAGGCAGACTTACTCTCTGAGAAGGTCGCTGCTAATCAACTTGCTTCGCTTATTATGCAAGCAAACTTTCAGGAAGATGGTGAATAATGAATTCCTATACTTGCAATTGTGGACATTACTATGAAGACCATACCATTGACATTCATAAGGGATGCAGTGAGTGTGGCTGTTCAAGTTTTAGGGGTGTAGAGTTATGACACTACTTGAAATCTTTCTGCTTTGTGTTATTATTGGATTCCTTATTGGATACATCATGGGAGACAGAATATGACGGTTAAGATTGTTGGTCATAAGGGTGAATACCTCGAAGGCATTGAGCCTGTATTTGCTTCTAAAGATACTGATAGTGGGCAGTTCTTTTCTATTGTAAAGGATGGGATTGCAACCAATGTCTTTTGGGTCGATCACAACGTATACAATTCAGCGACTGCGTTCATTCAGGACAACCCTGACCATTGGGTTTCGAAGACCCCTATGGATTATGTTCGGTCTGCCACCAAAGCAGAAGTAGCAACATTGCTGGGAGATTGATAATGCTTTCTATACTTCGTAAAGCATTTGATGCAGGCGCCGAGTATGCCTATAAGTATACCATGAACTGCAATGGCGCTTGCTGTGCCGACAAGAAGGATGCTGCTTTTAAGAAGTGGCTTTCAACTTTCGAAGAAGAGAAAGGGGGTGATTAAATTGTGTCTTGATTGCTGGATGTTAGTCATTGATTGCAGGTGCAATAATGGTGGATAGTATACGCCTTTATGCGGACGTAACGCCAGAAGAATTTGCTGCGTTAATGGACCGCAAGCATTGGATGTTAACTACTCAGGATGGAGAGTTATTCATCTTTTGCAATGAGGATGACGCTACCAATACCGCTGCCGCTATTGGGATTGTTTGGAATTGCAGACCCGTTGGTAGGCACATGAGTCTCGAAGAACATATTTGCTAGAGAGAGAAGATAATGGAACGTAAACCTTTTCTAGTTTTAGGACAATACAAACCAAGCAAGCGTAGGGCCAGCATTGTTGGCCCTGCACTTGTTTCCTTTACCCGTGATGCGAACCTGAAACCTTTTCAGGATGACATCATTAAGCGTAATACTGGCGCCGCATGGTTTGATTATGACAATCATGCTGAAGTTCGTATTACTGCTGTGCCTGGTAGTGAGGGTGAGGATTGGCATAGAGATGGCGATACCTCTAGCGGATGCGATATGCATTGCGCCCTAGTGCTTTGGGTTAACAAGGCACCTACCGAGATAAAGTATAACGACAAGATTTATACTGCGGAACCCTTCGACGTTATCTTATTCAAGAACATGTCCGTTCTTCATAGGCGTCCGCCTAATGCGCCCATGAAACGTTTCTCTTTTAGGCAGAGAGTTGAGGTTCCCTCATTCTTCCCCCTCGTTTAAGTCTCGGCTCCATCTTTAATGATGTCGAATTGTGCGTAACAATAGGCGGAGACACATATCATAAGGTAATCGAGAAGAAGTACGACTATTATGGTTCGAACATTCGCAACGAATCTATTTGCGGTGCTGCGAACGAATATTACATGATTCAATCATGGGAAGATTTTGAAAAGCATGCCGCTAAGGCATACATTCGTGAGAATAGAAATCCTCGGCGTCCTTGCAAAACTTGCTTTAAGAAAGGAGACACAGTGAAGGTCGAAGAAGTATACGTAGTTGTTATGCCCGATCGTGAAGTACTTGTTTTCCGTAGCGCAGATGCTGCGGAAAAGATTGCTCGTGCCACTAATGGTGACATGAAGAAAGTAGAGGTTATTTGATGGGTTATCTTGGACTTGATCCAGAGTACAGTGCCATTAATAAGGAGACAGGCTTAGCGAAGTCTGCTCATCTTATTATTGGTGACAAGAAACTACAGCAATATGAAGTGGCAGGTGACCATCCCTCATTCGTAGGCTTTAGGAATACGGGTGAGATGAATGGTGCCGAAGTTGAACGTGATGGTGCAGCCTTTGAGGTTCGCTCTAAGGTTCAATCTTCATGCCGCGACAACATCATTCCTTATGTGGCAGAAGCAATGCGTATGTCACAGGCTGAATTACCCGAAGACTATGCGCTTTCAAGTGCGCCAGTCTTCACACTTGAGGACATTCCCAAAGATAGTCCCAAGGATGTGTTTGAGTTCGGATGCAATCCTGACTACAACGCATACACTTTGCAGCCACAAGTTCCCCAATTAGATGAAGGTGACCTTCGCCGCTATACTGGCGGTCACATTCATGTTTCGTATTGGCCTTGGGCAAAGAACAATAAGGAACAGCAGGCTGGGCTTGCTGTCCTTATGGATGCGTACATTGGTTTGCCTCTCGTTGCAATGATGGGCAATGCTTTCGCTGAGGGCGAAGCAGAAAGGCGTGAGTATTATGGCAAAGCAGGTTCGTTCCGCTATGATGACAGCAAAGGTAAGTTCGAATATCGTGTTCCTAGTGGGCGCCTTTTGCTTACTCCTTTTTACCTGGGCTGGGCTTTGGGTAATATTAGAGTTATTGACCGAGCGTTCGGTGGTCGTGCTATCGGTGGCTTTAGTGATGGCGGGGCTTTCACTTCTGACATTAAGGACATTCTTAAGAACCTCAACGCGCAAGTAGATTTGGGTGAGGTTCGGCGCGCAATTAACGAGCATGATGTTAATGCGGCTACTGCTCTTTATCCTGCGCTCTTTGAGGCGCTTCCTAATTGGGAAGTCAAGCCTGCAACCTTAAGCAATAGGGATCAAGGTGGCGGCACAGCAGCCTACCATCCTTATGCTTTCAAGACGATGGTTGATGTGTTTGTTGAGGCCAATGCACAAGGCATTCACTTCAAGGACGACGTTCAGTTTAATTGGGGCTTGTATCCTGAGGATACTGACACTCCTTATCGTCCTACTCACCATAAGTATTGGGGCATTCATTCCGCTATGGTTGGGGCCATTGACGATCTCATCTTTCCACAAAGGGAAGTTGCTTTGAGCATGGTGCCCAAGGATTACCACGAGGAAGTGCCTTTCTTTACCCATCCCACTGTTGGTGGTGCGGGTAAGTTTATTGGTTCCCCGTTCTGGCTAGCATGAACGGCTGGGACCTAGACCCTGTTGAAGTTTGGTTGGGCATTATAGGTATTATTCTTGTGCTCAATCTTTCCGTGATTGTTATGAAAGGATGTGGTTAATAAATGGTATGGAAGAGATACGTGTTAATTGACACGGACCGACCTGAAATACAATTCGCACATATTCCAAATGAATGCTTTGTCTTAGACGGCGAAACATTATCAGACATTTATTTCCAAGTAGCAGAAGGAGAGTGATTCGTTTTGTGTGGACTCGCTGGCTTTAGTATAAGCCAGGAACATGCTGAAAACATTACAACACAGAAGTTGTATGACGCTATCGAGGTTGGGATTAAGGAGAACATGCATCGTGGTAAGGATGCAATGGGCTTCTTTCTCTCTGCTATTGAAGAAGAGAAGCAGGCTTTATGGTTTTGGAAAAGATCAGGACCAGGCGACGACGATAAGACTCTTGCGGAAGTCAAGAGGTATCTCGAAACAGGCATTGAGAAGCCTATTACTTTAGGCATTCATACTCGTGGAATGAGCGCGGGTTTTCCTGCTACTAACATTGGAAACAATCATCCTGTTATTTACAATAAGGTGCTTGTCAATCACAATGGTATGATTCGTAATCATTCTGTTCTTAAGCAGAACACTGCTCTCTTTAACAGTGACGCTACGTATGACAAGTTCCGTCCGCCAGTGGACTCTATTATCATTCCAATGTTGCTTGATAAGATTGAAGACCCTGCTAATAACCCTGAAGAAGTAGCCAATGCATTGTCATATCTTAAGGGTGGCTGGGCCTTTCATGCTGTATGGGAACAGCACCCTGAGCTTTCCCTTCTGGTTGCAGGACCAGAGTATCCCTTGACAGTACGTTTTGGCAAGGGACGCTTTGGTTATTCTTCTGAACCCGAGGCTATTACCAAGATGTTTGATACACTTGATATGCCGTGGGTTAAGAAGGGCAAGATTCGTGAGATGGATACTGGCACGTTCATGCTGCTCAATGCAGGTGAGCCAGTATACTTTGGCGAATACGACTGGGAACATAAAGAGCAAGATAAACTGTTGCGTGCAGCAGGGCTGTCG
This sequence comes from uncultured Gemmatimonadales bacterium, assembly GCA_964619975.1. Taxonomy (GTDB): domain Bacteria; phylum Gemmatimonadota; class Gemmatimonadetes; order JACCXV01; family JAHWKZ01; genus DATLFF01. Next base: position 33,768 of record CAZUIY010000372.1, on the reverse strand, counting down.
AGTAATAACAATACTTGGGAGCGCCACATTCCTGACCCCGAAGATGGGAAGAAGTTCTCCATCTTTACGGGTAGTGGATTGCGCAAGACTGTTGCAGGTCATCCCACTTCTAGCATTGGCTATTGGTCTTCAACTCTGGTTCCTAGCGACCAGATTACCTGCCTCTATTCGCAGGAACATGGGGCCTTTATTAACGACGATACCAAGGAGTATTGGGAAGGGCTGTCGCAAGTCAAGAACACCTTTAATGGTGTGAAGGACGGCGATCCTCCTGCGGCTTTTGCCAAGAAGAACTGTCTCGAACTGCTTGCAGAAGCAGACACTATTCTTGTACATAAAGCCAACTCTTATGACTCCATTCTCTATGCTTGGTTTGGCAACAAAGAGATTGTTACTAATGATACGGGCACGCTCATTGGTGTCTATGATTGGGGACACTCTACCATTCCTCGTTATGTAACTGAGAATGAGATTGCTGAACAACAGAAGGAACGCTATCTGAAAGTCATTAAGACCTATTCGCCTTTGCTTGCTATTGAAGAGCAAGCAGGCAAGTTTACTTCTTGGATCATGTCTAATAGCATTGATGCTAAGCAGTCTACTAAGACTGGCATTATTGGTGGCGGTCAGGGAAAAGTAGTGGGAGCCAGTGGCATGATCCCGATTGGTTCCTCGGCGGCTACATCTAATCAGACTAACGAACACATGCAAGCAATCACATTCTGCACTAAGCAATTAGAGCAGATTGGTGGGCGCTTTCCTAATGACGTAACGAACATTCCTATTCTCGAACTGTATGATTGGATGGCAGGTCCAGACTATACAGAAGATGATATTATTGGTGATGACACCAAGGATCAGTTCATGCGTCATAAGAAGAGCAAGTTTGCTAGCATGATCTTCGACGACTGGGACTATTGCCCAGTACATTACGATGAACTTACCGAACACGATGACCCTGATGAGTGTGAGTTTACTCTAGCCAAAGCACTCATTGTTGCGGCAAGGGCTGGCGACATTGGTGTCTTGGCTAAACTCTATGACCCATACATGAAGTGGACTACTGACTTTACGGGTACAGACATTGGTGCATGGGAAGCATGCGAACATAAGTGGACGCCAAGTAAAGTCATTGAGGTTCCTATGTGGGAAGTCCCTGTCACAATCATTCAGAGAGATATGTGTCAGAAGTGTGGAGTTAAGCGCTACATTGACCGCTATCCCAAGTTTATCGAAGATGTTCGCACGCACATTATGACAAAGGAGAGTGAGTGGTCTTGATACCACGACGTAATATGGGGCAAACCCCGAGAGTTGGAGTTGAGATTGAAGTAGTGCATTGGGGTTTTACAAACACTACCACCCCTCGCAATGGAGTATGTACTTCTCTCATTAACGAGGGACTCATGGCTAACGATACTAGCGTTCCTTTTCAGAAGGAACATCACACGTATGGTTGCCATTGCACGACATGCACGCAATGGATTGCGTCTGACTCAGACCCTTATCCTGTACAGTTCACCTTAGAGTATGATGGAAGTCTGCCCAGTTATGGTGGTGAGTTCATTACCTCACCATTCCCTATGGTCGAGGACTTCTATAACTCTTTCTTGAAGGGATGGAATATCATTACTGCTGATGCGGTACGTGACCTTACTGTTCCCTCTAAGAATCATCCGACTTCTTCGCCTAGCGTACACGTTCATGCCTCATGTTTTAATCCTGATAATTATAATCCTATCATGGCATACGATTTCGTTAAGGCTTTTGCCCCTGAGATCTATGTTCTTGGACTGGCAACAGGACTAGACCGAGGCTATACGTTTAGGCACATTGACTATGATATGCCCGTAACCTCTAAAGATTACGCACATCATAGGGTGCTTAACCTACAGGGACTTAAGTTCCCGAAGGAACAGATATACGACAAGGATTTGCATGACGTCTATCCTGGCATGAAGCCTGATGCCCAAGGTAGGTATCATGCTGGACCTCATATTGAAGTGCGTACTTGGGAAGCAGAATACAATGAACCTCGTTACCTCGAAGGTGCGGTTCATTTCTCTGCTGGCTTAGCACAAGTAATGTCGTCTGAGATGATGGTGTCTAAGATGCTTGGCTATACTATGATGCGTGACCTTCGCTCTATTCGTGCAAGGGATTGGAATGTCAAAGACGGAACAAACCTTGTAATTACTCATGCCAATCCTAAGTTGTTAGAGATTCTGACAACTGCTATTAAGCGAACCACATACATCTCGTATTGGAGCGAGGCGTATGATGCTGTTGATTGGCTCTATGAATCCACGATGCAAGAGGTGTTTGGATGATTGACGACACATTCATTAACTACTTAAAGATAATGCAAGGACGTAAGATTGCTGTTAAGCTCAGCGACGTCCTTAAGACTAAGGAAGATGAAGTCATTCCTCACATTGAGGACGACAACTTACGGCAGCATCTGAGTGTCACGATCAAGAAAGTGGGGGGTATGAGTTCTCCCGCCTATTACGTAACGCTCGTTAATGTTCTTGAACAAGACGAGGATTACTATTCAGGTTATAAGGTCGCCAATTCGTATATCCTGTCTAGTCCATTTGTTATGGACTATGATAGTGCGTCTGGTATTTGGACGTCTAAGCTTGACAAGGCTTTTAATAAAAATACCAAGGCTAATGTCTTCAAGCTAAACTCACTCTTCTTAGATGAGTTTGCTCAGAAGTCTCAGGTTGATGTATTCAAGACGCTTGCCCCACTCAATCCTACTAACATTAACACCATTAACTTGTACGATCATCTAAAGTATGGGGACGTAAGCGCACTTAAGTATACATCGAGCGGCTTTATTAAGTTGTCGTCAACGTCGTACATCACGAACATGCTTGACGACTTTAAGAATGCATGGCAAATACAATACACTGCCATACTATTACCCATTCGCATGACGTTCGAGTTGCGTGACATGGCGCAGCAAATTTATAATGCCAACGATTATTATGGGCCAGACGAATCGTTTGGTGCAGCGTCATTTAGTATGTATCAGCCTGACCCTGACGAGTTCCCTGAGGACATGCCACACTTCTATCTTGGTGATGTGATGTATGGCTATCGGAAGAACTACTGGTGGACTTACGGTAATTATCTTGCCAGTCTTGGCAAGCCTATGAATTCTGACTTCTTTGGTAAGCCTGATGGTGGGCCACCTAAGGGTTGGTTTGTTTATGACATTCCCATGCTTGATGAGCCGTGGGAAGATGACACTAATGTAGTTGAGGACTTCGAGAAGTTCCTGTTGGAGGCGTTGAAATGAAAGAGATGTACTTACTTAGAACCGTACCACTTGCAAAGAAGACACGCGATGCTTGGAAAGAAGCAGGCGTGCGCATTGTTAAGCGTAAGAACATTGCCTCCTATTTCAAGGAAGGTAATCCCGAAGATGTGATTATTAATTTAGGTTGGCGCAAGCAGCCAGCATATGACAACGTATGGAATCATGCCGACACAGTTAAGGCTGTGTCTCGCCCATTAGACTTACGCGAAACTCTAGGTAATTCTCTGTTGCCACCCTATCCTGAGAAGGGTGATGGGTTTTGGATTAAGCAGCCTGGCATGGGCGGTAAAGGTAAAGTATTCGTACAGCCAGCACCGCTACTTGACGTACCGTCAGGCCTTAAGGGTGACGTGCAGAAGCACATTATTGGACGTGAGTATCGTGTTAACACCGTGTCGGATAGGATTGTTCAGGCACATGTTAAGCACGGCGATGTAATTAATGGGTTTGAATGGGAGTGGTGTGGTGTCAAGGGCATTGCCGAAACGGGTATTATATCTCGCACCAAGAGTGCACTTGACCTCATTCCTTATAGCGAGACAGCCATTCTCGGCTGGGATTGGATTATTGAAGATGGAACAGGAACGCCGTATCTCCTTGAAATTAATACGAGTGCAGGCGTTAACGCTGCTACTGCACAGCGCATTGTTGATGTTATTCAAAACTGTTATAATCCTCAACCTACTGAGGTTCCTGCGAGTAGCCTTTAAGACTATGGGTGCTAGGAAGGAGAACGGAATTCGTAATGGCAGTACGTAAATACATTCCACTAATACCAGGCCCACCTTATTTACAAATAGGCGAGAACGTTATGTGCATTAATAAGCATGAGGGCGTAGCCTATTATCCCGATGGTACTAAAGAAGTATACAATCCTTTAGACAAGGCTGAGGAATGTCCCTCATGTTGGGGTACTGGCAATGGTCATGTTGCATGGAATGTTCCCATGGCAGTAGAACCTGAGAACATTCCCGAATGTGGAGACATTGACTGCGTTGAATGCGACCTCATTCCCATCAACGAGTTCGACGATGGTGTCGAATGGGATTATGAGGATGATGATGAAGGCGAAGAGTATTGGTCTTTGGCGGCAGCAAGTTCGCCACCTCCAATTACAGTAGCGCCTTCGGCGCCTCAGTCTTTCAACAATGACATGCAGACCATATACCAGTCACTTATATGGCAATCAGTTTGGAGTATCAATGGCAGCAGCGACGAATAAGAAATCATTTAAAGAACAGGCTAGAGCCTTCTGTAAATACTATCTGAATCAGGCACACACGTACAAGTATCGTGGGTTTATTGTTAGTGGTGAAGGTGGCTTCTCGTCTATGGTCGAGAACTGTCTTTCGTACATGCGTGAACTTAACTCTGCGGCGCAGGGTATCGCTGCGTTCCAGCGCTACCTTGCGGCAGAGTATGATATTAAGTTATTCAAGAATGGTCAGACATCTCGAATGTCTGAGTATGAGCCTGAACAATTAGAGTTGCAGGTAGACTGTGAAGGCTGGTCTACCTACGGTGAGTACTATGACTATACTACCCCGTTGGGAGAAAGGGTATCCGAGGAGGTGGAACCTTTGGTGGGTTCCCCTCTCGGGGCGTCCCCTGAGGGACTTTACCCTTTAAAGGGTGAGGGTGGCGGACCCGTCGTGCGGTCGTGGCAACAATACCTCGACCGACTCGACGAGAAAGAGCGCGCCATACTTGAAGTGTGGGCTAATACTAAATCGTATACCATTGCGGCAGAGTTATGCGAGGTAGATTACAATGAGGTTAAAAGGGTTTATCAGAATGCTAAACGCCAAGCCTCACGTATAACCGAGGCGGTCGATGCGCTAGCCCCACGCTAGCCTGTCGGCACCCTGTCGGGGCCGTGACGCCACCCTGACCCTATCTAGGGTATGGACCCCTACCCTATCGTCGCACAAACTCTGCGGGAATCTGACGTGATTGTGCGCCAGAGTACCATTGGCAGTATGAATCTTTGTCCTGCACGGGTAGGGTATGCTGAGCAGGACGGGTATGTGGAGGCAGTATCCGAAGCTTTAGTCTTCGGTACTGCCGTCCACTACCTGTGTGAGCAGCATGTCATTAACCCTAAAGGGCAATCTAAAATAATTCAACCAGCCAACTTTAACAAGTTCATGGAAGAACTTCTAGTCAATGAATATGATTGGAGCATAAAACAAATAGGCGAGAAAGCTTACAAGACTTTCAGACGTAAGGTCATTGACGCTTACCGTCTGTGGGTGTTGCAAGTTTTCGAATACAGCATTAAGGATGAGGACACCCTCGCCGTTGAAGAGGGACTATGGGTCCACATTGGCGATATCGGTGACCGTAGAGTTATCGCTCACGGCACGCCTGACCTAGTGCTAGGGTCTTGGATGGAAGACAACAAGACCACTAATGCCGCATTCAAATGGACACAGGAAAAGGCTGACGCTGAGATTCAGCCCACCCTGTACCTCGCTATGTTTAACCTTACTCATGGCACGAGCATTACCGATTTTAAGTATCGCATTTATGATCGCAAGAAAGAGGACTGGGATACACTAAAGACCAGTCGTAGTCTTGAAGCACAAGATGCGATGTTTAAAACCGCATACCAGTATGGTGTGCAAATAGCAGCAGGTGCTTTCCCTGCTACGCCAGTAGTTGAAGAGTACAAAAAGTTCAAACGTGGATGGTATTGTTCTCCTAAATGGTGTGGCGCTTGGAACATTTGCGATATGAAACAAACCTATGACGATGGCACTGACTTTACTCAGGTTGCCATTCGTGAATGGAGATAAGAAACTTGGAAATCACAAACATCACTGACACGGATATGAATCTCGAAGACCTCATTGACGCGCTCATTGAGCAGTCAATGCAGGAGATGCGAGCAAACATTTATACCGTGCTGGAACAGATGGGCGTTACCCTTCACATGGTTGGGGACGATGAGGAAGTCATTGACTTCTCAGATGTAGAAGAATTTTTGAAGGAGCAGAATTGAGTTTAAACAATAAGACACGCAGCATCCTCTTGCAGGTTGCGCACAAGGAAGCAGTTGAGTGGGAACGAGGCGCTGCCAAGCCAGATGTGGCTAAGGTTGAGGAAGCCGCACAGGTTTTTTATGAGCAGCTTTTGGCTTTGCACGAACAGTATGGCATTGAGGATCAGTCCACTGGTGACAGTGGTGGTGGCGGTAGTACCGCTTCTGACGCTCCCGATGCTCCCATCGTGGAGATTAGTGGCGACAACTATTACGACTATCGTGGCCTTAAGGGACTCGGTGCAGTCAACGCTAACTTCCCCGACTTCAAGACGCCAGACGGCAAGAAGTCTGTGTGGCTTACGAAGAAAGATGGTAGCCCCACGAAGTTTGCTATTGACAATGCCGACGCTATTAGTTAATGCCTGATCCTGACTCACTGTCAGAGGCTTACTATACTAGGTTCCAAATCTGGCAGGGGCTAGTCCGTTCTGATACGGATTATGACCCTTCCGAATTAAAGGAAGCAGCGGACTTAGGGTACGAGTTCATTTGGCGTGACGGTAGCGACGTCTTTAAGGAAGAGGTCAAAGACGAACCGCTTCCTTTTGAGAAGGAAGACCCTACCAAGGGTACGTATCTGTGAGGTGACACTATACTACTGACCTTAGAACAGCATGTTAATGCTGTGGCAGAGTATAGCCAAGTAGAGTTACACAGAGTAAAGACTGGGCTACGGGCCGTCGACGCAATATGCGGCGGCCCAGCCCCAGGTGAACTATTTACTATTGTGGGTAGATCATTCACGGGTAAGAGTATTGTTGCACAGAACATTATCCTAGCCAACAAGCACACGCCAAGCGTGTTCTTCTCGTTAGAGATGCCAGCCATACAGGCTGTTATCAGATTGTTCGCAATGTGGAACGGATACCCCGCCTATGATTTACAAATACTCATTGAGAAGGGTGGTCTTCCAGACGATCTGTATGAGATCGTGGAAGACTTCCCCTATCATCGGATATGCGATAAGCCTGGCATTAGCGTAGACGAAATGGCAGACTACTATGAAATGTATCGTAAGACTCTAGGCGTCCAGCCAGAGTTCTGCGTAGTCGATTACTTAGAATTACTTGGAAAGGCGAAGATTAATGGTGGAGGCTATGAGGCGATTGAAGCACAGATTTCCGCACTTCGGGATTGGACTCGCTACGAGAACACGAGAACTTTCCTTATCCATCAAGCCAATAAGGGCGAACCAATGTGGGAAGCACCTACACAGGATTCGCCGAGAGGTGGCGGTTACACCGAATCTGACTTTATGGTTGGCCTATGGCGACCCCACCTCAATCCAGAGAATAGTCCAGCTGAGGTTAAGTACCTCGAAAATAAGTTAGGAGTTAATGTGCTAAAGAACCGAGCCTATTACCAGTTGCTACACGAGCAACTCTTTGAGTTCCTACCAAGCGGAAGGTTGTTACAATCTTATGAGTGAATGTAAGAATTGTGGGCACAGCGAAGAGGAACATCGTCAACACTTCCTATGTTTCTATAACATAGGCAAGGACGATGAGTGCCGTTGCCCTGGTTGGGTTAAGAAAGTAGAAGGTGTGAATTGAATGAAGAAGCTATTATTGTGGTGGATGAAATTACGGGAGGCAAGAAAGGAAAGAAACCTATTGAACTCCACGGCATCCCGTGGGAGTCACTTGCTGAACTGGGCAGAGTCTTTGCTTTCGGCGCAAAGAAATACGATGACTATAACTTTAGAAAAGGATACCGTTGGTCATTATCTTACGATGCCCTCCAAAGACATTTATGGGCTTTTTGGTCAGGTGAAGATCGTGACCCCGAGTCAAAACTACATCATGTTGCCCACGCCTGCTGGCATACGCTTGTCCTCTTATTCTTTGCACTCACTGATAGAGGGACGGACGATAGGCCCAACGCCTACAAAGACAAACTCCACACCCACGAAGACGGATACGTCTGCGACTGTGTGTGCTGAATGCGGAAATGATCCTGCTCTTTTCATGCATGAGAAGAATTGTAGCGTATTAGAAAGCTCTCATGGCATTTCATGAACTAAGCTTTAACCAACGCTTCGCCAGCATGGGCGACGAAGCAGAGAGCGTATACGAAGACGTTAAACCAATGGGCAAGACCACACGCTTCGGGTGGCGCAGGCCCAAGGGTATTAGCTTCAAGAAAATGCCGAACAACTTACGGCACAGTCCCGACTATTACGCACAAGCAGGATATCTTGTCGAAGTCATGGGGCTTGGGCGTGATGGTGTGCTTAAGTCATTAAAGGTGGAGAAGTATGAAGCACTCAAAACGTGGCGTAAGATTGGCAACTTATTGGAACTTGAAATTGCCCTATTCATTTGGAATAGCGCAGAGCGCCAGTACGTTACTCTTCTTTGGCCTAGCGTTGTTAAGCTTGTAGCAAAAGCAAAGCGGAGTCATGGCGTCCAAGCCTTTGATGACGGCAACGAATACTACCCTATTAATTGGGAATGGATTGTCGAAGAGGCCACGTGGGTCTCAGATTATGGCGAAGAGGACTGAGACTTGGCGAAGCGTATTGAACTTCCTGCCTCCCATTGGATTGACAATGTGGAGCCAGGGAAACTAGAAGGCCTAGAGGACAGCCTTAAGGAACAAGTCCTTGACGTCTTAGAAGAACTACCACACGATCTGTTAGAGGTGGTTGAGTTAAGGCTTTGGGGGCAAATGTCTTTTCGTAAGATTGGTAAGATGCTAGGATATAAATCACACTCTAGCGCATATAACAAATATCAGAAGGCAATGGATATTCTTAGAGAGGAATTAGATTTTGAAGACTTTGAAGGAAATTTATGACGAAGTGCAGGCAGAAGTAACTGACCCCAATGCGGTTCGTTACGAAGCCATGCAGCGCATGAAGCAGACCATTCAGACCAAGCTTAAGGTGCAGGGTCCGCCGCCACCGCAAGTAGTGGCAGGCGTTAACACACAGCACATTATGGCACTCTTCCGCTACGTGTTCGAACTCATTTATGCGTCGGCAACTGACGATGCATTAGAGGAAGCATGGAAAGATTTTGACGAGTATCGTGAGGCTGACATCACGGCACGACACTATGACGCATACGTGCAGACGGAGAAGAAGTAGTTGTGGCTAGGTTCTTTGTGACGGTAGAGTTCTATGGTGTCGAAGCAATCTCAGAAGAAGAGGCCGTACAGATCGTACGAAGAGATATTGGTAGACTCGGCATTGGTGGTCCAGTTCCTGAGATTTCAGCAGAAGAGGAATGGTAATGAACGAAGGAATGATTAGCCTCTTCCTAGAAGGCTATGTGCCTAAAGGACTATGGGGTGAGGCTCGTAGAGCGCTAGAAAACATGTGGGAAGAGGCGTACTGTGACGGACAAGAAGACGAATATGAGAGGAATCGAGTCTAATGCTAACAATTAACATGGATTTGGATGGTGTCATTTACCCTTGGCATGAGGTTACTGCTGAATGGGTTAAGATGATTACCAACCCTAACTCTAAGAAGATGTATGACTGGGATAGTGGCAAGCAGGCCATGCCTGTACCCGACAAGTGGGACCTTGAGAAAACTTGGGGTCTGACTGATGCAGAATTCAAAGCTATGTTTGAGAGCGGAGTTAAGTCAGGCTACATCTGGCGCACTGGAGAGCCACGAGAGGGCGCTCAGGCGATGATGTGGGCGCTTGATGGGGCAGGGTTCTACATTCGTATTGTGACCAAGCGACTTGTGCATAAGACTAATCATGCGCTCGTGCAGCAGGTTACTTCCGAGTGGCTTGACTATTGGAACATTCCTTACCATGAGATTGTGTATGTTGGGAATCAGTCAAGTAAGGGTGAGTTTTCCTGCGATATGGCAGTGGATGATTATGAGAAGCATATCACGCAGTACGAAGAGGCAGGCTGTGCAATGCCATTGCTTGTTCGTCGGCCTTGGAATGCGGACTCTGAGTTTCACCAGCAGACAGGGTATACTGTAGACAAGCTGTCAGAGGTTGCCACGTTAGGTTCGTTGTTCGCAGCGAACATGGAAGCCGATGTACAAGCCTAATGCGTGGTATAAATTTCAAAGGTACGGTCAGAATCATACGGTCCACTATGAGGAACCTGATATCGCATGGTGTGGACGTCCTATGGTTGACGGCGAAGGACAGCCTGCAACAAATCTCAAGCTTAACTGTCCTTTCTGCAAAGATAAGTTGGAGCATTATAAAACCGAGAAAGCCGTCAGGACTGCTATGAAATTACAAAGCGAAGGTGCAAAATGGTAACAATTAAAATACCTCTTGATGAACAAACTAACTATGAAGTTAAGGCAGATGATTCTACTAGAGGAACGCATCTAGGACTAGAAATGTCATCCGTTGCAGCCATTAATTTATGGCTACGTTTGGAAGAGGCGCTCATAGAAGAGGGCCTCATTTGGGAGGAAATCAATGACCTCTGAAAACCATAACCAGTTCATTGTTACATCATGGAAGGAAGGTGGCGAACATAGTGACGAGACGCGAGAATTTAGTAGCCTGTCCCCTGCAATGCATTACGCTTACATGCGACATAATGATCCAGCCTATAGGAGGGTGGAACTTCGGTCCAGGCGCTTTGCTATTAGCCCATGGAAAGTATACACTATCTCAGAACCTGATCATTATTAATCTTCATGATTGAAGTACAAGGAGACATGTTCGAAGACTATCTAGACCCAGGAGTTGCATATGTTATCACGACTAATGGTTTCGTTAAGAATAATGGGGAAGCGGTCATGGGGGCTGGTACTGCGAAAGTGGCTGCCCAGCTTCATAATGATCTGCCTAATATGTTGGGTGATCTTATCCTATCTTATGGTAACGTCCCATTTATCCTCCCTTACGGGTTCGTAAGTCTCCCTGTAAAACACCATTGGAAGGAAAAGGCTGATGTCGACCTTATTAATCGCTCCCTCTCTTACTTGCAAGACTTGCGATCTATCTATTACCGTACAACAACAATCTATCTCCCCCGCCCTGGGTGCGGTAATGGACAACTGTCCTGGCACCATGTCCGACCACTTGTCGAACATTACTTCGGCGATGACGACGACGTTGTGATTTGGAGCCTAGAAGAATGACATATATTAAAATCGACAAAGACAAATGGATAGCCAAAGCTAAACTATTGAAACCCTCGGTGGACCCCGAAACAGCATTTAAATCCTTAGCTGAACGGTGGGAACTAGTAGAGGAACCCGAAGACACAAGCTGGACAGTTACCTATAAAGGTGGCAGCAGGGACGGACAGCAGGATAAGGTTCCGACGATCACCCATCGTTTCGAATCGTCTATCCTTGCGAAAGAAGTATATGAGTCTACACGATATGATACGGCGACACGTAGTATCCTTGCAGAATACGTTGGACTGATGACATGAAGGTAGGTATCACAGGAACAAGGAATGGTGTCATTAGTCATGCCACGTAAGAAACTAACCAAGACTGAAAGGAAACGCCGTGCCATACGAAGCAGACATAACAGTCACTTACAAAAGACATACGGAATTACCATCAGCGAGTATGATGCGATACTCGCTTCGCAGGGGGGGCGATGTGCTATTTGCAGAGGCGGAACTAGCAAGCGACACTTCGCCGTGGACCACGATCACAAATCTCGTACCATTAGAGGGCTACTCTGTGGACGGTGTAACTCTGGCCTTGCACGATTTATGGACTCTACAGTCAATGTTGGACGCGCTTATAAATACCTTAGAGATAAGGGTAGCGCAGTTGAAAGAGTCCTAGGAAGAAAAGTAATAGTACCCGAGAGGAGCGAATGAAGAGCCTACAATTAAGATTCTACCAAGACGAGGATTGGCGAGACTTGAACATAGGCCCCTTCCTCTTCACGGCAGATAACGTGATAGAAGTAGGGATAGCATTCTTAAGATGGTCCCTGTGGATAAGATACATTAGGTAACAAGAAAGCCCCCCTAGCGAAAGCTAAGGGGGCTTTACTTTATGATCGCTTACAGACCAGCACGGTCAAAGTAACGCAGGACGAAAGTATCGATTTCGATGCTCTCTTCCGCAGCACCAACATTCTCGACCTGGAAAACAGGAACGAGAGTGGCGGCCACAGCAACGTCAATATTGACAGTCTGAGTACCATTGGCAGTCGTGACACGGAACGTGGCACCACTATCATCGGCAGCAATTTCGAGCTTCACCCATTCATCTTCGACGTACGTAACGTCGGAAAGAATGACCTCTTCGTCGCCACCAGCAGCATCGTTAATCTGAGCGATGAATGTTGCCACCGTATCTTCGGGATCGAAGACGAGGCCAACAACATTATCTGCGCCAGAGTTAGGCGTTGCGCTAGGATCAGCGACAAGGCCGAACTGCACGATAGTATCCGAGATGTCGGGAATGCGCAGCTTCGCAGCCACATACACTCCACTGCCATCAAGCTTAATGGCGTCATCGCCACCAAGAGCCATGCTCACAAGGTCGCCGTCAGCGGCGGTAGTAGCACCAACATTAAGACGAACAATACCCTGAGCATTAGCCTCAGAAGCAAGCACCTCCACATCAGCGGTAGCTGCCCCAACCTCATCGGTCACTGTCCACGTTAAGTCAGAGGTCAACTCCCCCGTAGTAGTAATGGCTGAAAGCGCACGAGCGCCAACAAACGAGTCACGCAGAATCACTGCGTCAAGATCGCCGATCTTGTCGAAAGCAATAGGGGAAAACGCATTACGCTTCCCAGTAGGCTTTACACTAGACATATATTCTTTTCTCCTTTCATACTAATTGCTCCCCTTGCGGGGGTTTTAAAGAGAAGTAGGCAAGGTCTAGGCCTATAAAACTTCTCTATAATATAGTTCATTTTGTGCTTTTTAAAACAGAGGGAGATTCGCAAGAGCAATAGCCGACACGGCTACAGCGGTAGTAATGGCCCAACGCTTTGCGTATAAAGCTTCTTTTTTTGCGGAATCAACCTCTGCTTTTGTGACGAAGTTCGAGGGTAAGGTCGCAAAACCAACCCTCACTTCTTCTCTAAGGTCACTCACCGCCTCAGCTAATTTGTCAAACTTTTCTTCACTAACTTGCATGACACTCTATGAGACTTCCTTGTTGTCGGTATACTGTCCAAAGTAGAAACCAATGACAACCAACGCAACCTCATTCGGAATCAGACCGAGCACGTATGCAGTCACCAGGCCGAGTGCGATTATACTACGCACGCTGCCAGGTGGCAAATATAGTGGATGTTCATTTTGCAATAGACTCATTATATACCTCCTTTCCTAAAATTCTTCTTGTTCGAAAATGTCGTCGATTTGGCGCATGACTCGAACGAGTCGCACTATCGGCGCCATGGCAGAACCGTTCGATCCAACGCCCTTGAGCGCTGCATTAATCTCACGTACCGTTTGCAGTTCTTCCTCAGTTAGTAATGCCAATCCGTCATCATCTCCTTCAATTACCCAGGGATAGTTATCATACTTGCCTGCCTGGGTAACAGAAATATGCAAGTGACTAAAGTGACCATTAAGGCCACTGTAGGGTCGCCATGTCCATGCAGGATAAGAACTCGTCGGATAAGACGAGAACATTCTGCCTTCATGAATAACATACTTAATGCGAGGATCGTTATTAACACGAAGCACCTCAGCAAGGACACGCATGTCAGCGCCAACGCTATCATCATCAGTGATATCAATGGCGGTAACGATTTGATCCGAGTCAGGATTATGGTCCGAAACACGGTTCCTATGAGCCGCATCCCCAATAGCACCATCCACATCCTTATTACGATCAGGCCAGAGGGCATTGATTTGATCCCTAAGCGTTTGTAATGCTGGGGCTAGTCTCCAGGTCATGTTATATAAAATCTCCTTAATCTGAAGGCTCTCATCGGCTGTAAGCTCGTGGCCTCCATACCAAACAATATTAGTGTCCTCATAATATAGTGCAGAAACGTGCTCTGCAAAAGCTTCCATTAACCGATAGTAGTAATCCTCCCGCTGCCAATCATGAATAGGATCATGATTACAAAGCAGCGGAGCAATAGCATTACGGTCATCATTATCCAATAGCCAGAAGTCAACCAAATGGAAAACCTCATGAGCAATTACGCTTGCAAGATAATGAATCCACTGGTGCGTCCCAAACGTAATATCTCCAGATCGAAAGGCAGTAGCAGCGGCAGTAGTCAAGTCAGCCTTATGGAAACGCAAGCCCCTGCGGAAGTTCTCCGCAATGGCCCATTCTAAGGGGGCATGAGGGAAGGTTATGCGCTCCCATTCAGCAAGCATGATTGCTTTCTCTTCGTCAGTCCAGACGTACTCTCCGTCCACGAATTCAGGTGTGAGTACCATGCCTACTGGTTCTCCCAAAGTTCCTTAAACTCAGGCGACGTCTTAAACAGTTTGTTAACAATATCGTTAAGCTGCTGCTGGCCTTCCCATGCAGGCGCCGCAGTATCACGTGGGGTTTGGGCTTGGAAACCAAGACCCTTACCAAGAGTCAGTCCAGCACGAGCAAGCGTACCGCCAAGCTGTCCGTCCATGAGTCCAGGCACGCCACCCATTTCACCTTCACCCATACCGACATCAAGCCTACGCTCAGGGTCGGTTTGGGGAAGCACTCCCATATCTTCAAGCTCACGTTGCCACGGGGCAAGCATGTAGTACATGCTCCTAAACTGATAAGGAATCTCAACGTCACCATCAGTAGTAACGTCAAAGAGTCCAGTGCGAGCAAGCTGCGCCATGACAACATTGAGTCCAGCAGGCGCATTAACGCTACCATACTCCTTCTGCTCAACCATGTCCTGCACGAACGAATAGGTCGGACCCAAAGACGACAGCATATATTCGATGCCATTGCCTAAGAACTGCCCAACATTATCTCCCTGCATAACGTCATAGACATCCTTGATGGGGATGTCAGGATCAAACATGATGCGACTCCAAAACGGAGTGTCCTCGTTTAGCACAATGTCCGTGCCAATAGCACTACCCGACATCCACCTATTGCGACCATACTCGTCTTGCTCGACATCACTAAAGTTGTCATCCATAGCATTCATGAAGTGGGCGTAACGGGTCATAAGGCCAGGACGCTCCACCATGTTCTGCAACTGCAAGGGCAAGTTGCGGCGCTGCCACACAAAGAAGGGAATGACTTTCTTGACATTCGTCTCCCACTTAGTTAAGTTCTTGTAGTCAAAATGGGCGGCCAAAGCCATTTCCTTTGCAACGTGACGGGACGCAGGATTCTTAGGATCATACCATGCAGCAAATGCGCTCATGCGTAAGAAGTCCTCAATGCTTTCCATGAAGTATGCACCCATGCGAGTCAAGGCAAAGTTATCGGGATTGCCAACGTTCAGCGCACCAAGCGTCTTTTCCATGGTTGTACGATGCTTGCTAGTCAAGTTCCTAAACTCGGCGCTAGAGAACGACAAATCCAAAACGCCCGACTCCCACGCCGCCTCAAACACTTCTCGTTGTGCTTGTGGCAGGCGAGCAATGGCCTCATCAAAAGGCACGTTATTGCGCATGGCTTTACGAATGGACATTGCGCCATTGCGCACAGTCAAATAGTCAGAGGCACCCACGCCAATGATCTGATTATTCCACACGCCACCCACGGCGTTACGAATATGGAAGGTTGCACGAGGCAGCGTCACCATAGCCTTCCACCATTTCGTCACATTATGATTCATGGTCTTGAGTTGAGCAATACCATCAGGAGTATAAATACTCATCATGTGACCGCCAAGCTGCTCTAACCAAGAGTTAATGTCAGCCTGTACAGTCTTATTCTCAAGAGCTTCGCCACCAACATTGAAAATGCTGGGGTCTACAAAAGCTCGACCCGACTTATCAAAAGCCCCAGGCCCACGAGAGTACGCAATCTCAAACGTATCAGGATCAATGCCAAGCTGCTTGCCATACTTGCGAATGCGCCCAACAAGGAACTCAAGGGCTTCAGGTTCAGGCATGCCAAAGACGATATCGTCAGTCAAATGCTCGGGACCATGACCAGGACGAATCATTTGCTGAATTCTATTCAAGTCCTGCATCATATGATAGGCTGCTGTCTCAGCATCCAGAATCTCTTTCGTCCATTGCAACTGCTGTGCGACGAACGCATCGCCATACGTTTGACGGAAAGAGTTAATTGCCTGGCGCCGCATGAGCGGAGCCTCATTGTTTCGCAGAGCTTGCCTAAACTGTTCTTCTGCAATGTTGTAAAGCTCAACCTCATCAAAGTTATCGACGTTACGCATAATATCATTAATGCCTTCGGTAGCCTGCTCATCAATGCTTGAATAGTTAATGCGATTAACTTTACGCTTGTGCCCCATCCATCTAGTTGCATCCTTCACATGCTCGGGAATGTCCTGATCAAAAGCATGACGTAAACGAATATCAACATTAGTAAAATCAACATAAATGGCGTTGCCTTCGCGATAGGCCTCGTCTAAGAACGAGACACTATTCTCAGGAGTATACTTTCCAATATCGGCTAAGCCGCCACTCTCCAAAATGGCTTTCCGAGCCCGATACCTGGCAGCAGCGTCAAAGTGTGTAGAATCCTCAGCAGTCTTCTCAATGAACTTCCAAGTGCCATCTTCGTCACGAATGAACAAGCCGCCTTGGGCATCACGCATATAAGACGCATCCCAGTCAACGTCTGACAGCGACTTAGGAACTACATCAGGATTATACGTACCATTCGTTCCACGAAGTTCTTTCTTCACACGATTAGTGACGCGCTGAATGAGCGTCATGTCTTGCTCGTCATAATCACCACCAGCACGCAGAGTGCGAAAGTGATTAGACTTCCTAGAATGATAGGCTCCTGCATCAGACAGAGTAAACACAGTATCTTTTAACACAACATCCCAAACATCGTTGTCAGTGTGTTGCATTTTCAAACCACGTAAACCATTAGCCTGCGAAAACTCTAAGGCTGCACGCTGCATGGCATGACCATGCTCCGTCCTTCCAAGATAAGAGAAGCTGCCATTAAGCTGATTGTCTAAGCTCATGAGAGCAAGCAGACCCTTGCCTTCGGCAGACCTCTCCCTAAAGTCAGGGCCACCAAGAATATTCTTAGCATGATCTGACAGCGACTTCCAATACTCTTGCTTCGTCGCATACCACCTATTCTGTTCAGGGTTGTAATACGAAAATAGCACTTCGCCGTCAGGCAAGTTCTTGGCTGCTAGCGCCTGCTCCATCGCATACTTTCTCCGCACAGTAGGTGACTTATAATTAATGGGAGGCATGATGTGACGAGTCACCCTCTTGCCCTCAGTGCGACCCAACTCCATGCGTCCACGCTGCGCAACAGCACGCACAGTCTTGTTAGTTGCGCCCTTAGGTGACAACTCAACAACGTCTTCGTGAGAGTCCAAAACGAGGTCCTCTACCTCGTCAGACATTTCACCAAACGTACGCCCAGTCTCACGCTTAATGACTGCCTGCTGCTGAGCAATGAACTCGTCGAGGCGCTCAACAACCTTCCCGTTCTCTAACTTAGCAGCGATATTCGCAAACGTTTCCTGAACGTTAGCAATGCGCTTATTCTTAACAATAAAACCATTCTCTTCGAGAACTTGCAGCAGACCCCGCATACGAATGGTAGAGTCCATGTCGTCCACGTAGCGCATAATTGCCTCGAAGGGGTCTTCGCTAAACGGACGCAGCGTAGCATTCTTTCCAAGATGCACGCCATGCTTAGTTACAAGCTCATCAAGTACGGGTTCGATTAAGTCATTGAGTTGTACAAGGTCAATGTATGCAGGCTCCATGTTTGCCGCAGTCTCGCCAAGACGCCTTGCCAGAGCAGAAGTCGTAAGCTCTTCTTTTGGAAAGAGCAAGACAACAGACTGGTCTGTCATTTGAGAGACAGGAGCAAAACCGCTAGCACGCTGCATGCTGCGAGCAGTAGAACCCAAAGCGGCCTCAGCCATACCACCATTAGACGCACCACCCAACAGGGCCTGTAAGTAGAATGCACCAGCACCACGCTTACCCTTAGTCATGGTTTCAAGGGCTTCCTCAACAGCCTTGCCACCCTTGGCGAGTTCTCGAATTAGATTAGCATTCTCCTTCTTAAGAAGATAAGGAATGTAGTTCTCCGCAATGTCATCCCAGTTGCCGTCAGGGGCAACCTGCTTAAGCGTCTTCCAAAGAGTATCCATGGTTTCACGAGCATAATCTCCAAAGCCCTGAACTGCACGATACATTTCTGAGCTTTGGTCAATGACTTGCCCAGCAATGCTCAGCTTCCCACCGCCAGTATTAATGTATTGGAAAACGCCACGGTTCACTGCGTCCGTAAATTCCTTACGAGCGAGTGCATCGCCACCCTCAAAAAGGGTTTCGAAAGCAAGATCGTGAATGTAGTCAGATTCGTATTGCAGCCGTCCCGTAGCCTGCGCAATAACACCATGCGCATGATCGTTCGCAAGAGCATGGCGGAACATGATGTACTCTCCACCCGTCAGGTCGCCCTTAGCGACAGCACGGGTAAGCGCCTTCTCAAGGTCCATGTTCTTACTAAAGTCACTCATAACCTTAGAGAGTCCTGCAAAAGCAGGCGACTTCTCCTGCAACTTACCTACAATATTGCGGACCCTATCGCCAATCAGGTTGCGTCCCAAGCCTTGTGTACCTGGAACCGTCCACCCATGCGTCAATCCCTTCTTACCTAAGAAAGGAAGTGAGAAGCGCACGCCACCCTGGGCGTAATTAGGCATGAAGTCTTTCCATTCCTTAATGGCTTCATTGCCGAAGTCACGAGACACGAGAGGCGTAACAATCTCATCGCGGGCATCCTTAAGCGTTGACGCCGACGCACGATCACGTGCAGTAGTAGTGATATCATCAAAGAAGTTCTTCTTTGTCAAGTCGTCCATGAGGTCAACAGCATCCTCATCGACCTGCTCTATCGCCTCATCATAATACCTTTGGAAATAGTCATCATACTTGCCCTTGAATCGACGATGCAGACCAGTGCTTGCTTCGCCCTCAACGGCTTCTTTTACAACCCTTGAAGCAGCAAGCTCGCCAGTCTCGCCCATTATTTTACGTCCGAGTCCTGACGCACCAAATGATACGTACGTGGTCGGGTCAATCAAACTCTCGTACGTAAACGTCACAAGACCACGGAACATCTTCTCGGGCACCTGCGCCCAGCGTTCAGCAGAATTGGGTGCAGTAGTGGACATATCCACTTCCTCCCAGCCCATGAGGGCAAGTGTCTCAGAGCCAGACATAGGATTATGTCCAGTCTCTAACATAACCTCAATGTCTTTGCCCATGAACGCATTCCAATAGTCCTTAGGCCCAGGACTCTTAAATCCATTCTGTTCCTCACGGCCAGCAAAGATGTCCTGTACGCCAAGATTAATGGCGCGATAGGGGCCAAGCACGTGCTTGATTATGTTCGTAAAAGCATTGCCCTGCTCAGCAGGAAGGCCAGTTTGCATGAGATGCTGTACTTCCTCGGGGACGCTGACGCCCACTTGACCCATAAGGTTAGCCACCTTTTGCGCTTGAACCTGGTTACCTTGAATGCGCTTCTGGCTCGCAGCAGCAGGAAACTGCTCCTGAGTGCCAGCACGACCGATGCTATGATCGGGATCGCCGAGAGCCGTAATGCTGTCATTAGCAGTAGAACGGCGCGGAGCATCAAAAAGGCTCCCACCGCCCTGACGCCTATATTGTGATGGTGCCTGGAAAGCCATTGTTATTCAAATCCTGCTCTCTGGCGATTGCCAGCAATACGCTCTTCGTAGGTGGGTTCATTCTTAAAGATGCCGCCACTAGAGCCAGCCATGCTAGTCGAAGGCGCCCATCCAAGAATATTATAAAAGCCAGACATGTCACGGCCATTCTCAGCCTGATTAGTCATGTCCATGACTGTATGACGAATGTCTTCTTCGTCCATGCCAGTCTGACGTAACTGCTCACCTGTTGCCATACCCCAAGCCATTGTTCCAGTCTGGAACGTGTTTGGGTCGGCGCCAGCAAAGTTCTCGTCATAATAACGAAGGCTATGGTCGTAGGTATTGAGTGCGGTCACAGTATTACCGCGCATGTACTGCCACTGTGTAGGAGTAAAGTTCTGGAACGCCTCAGGCTGCAAGCCATACTTTCCAAGAATTGAAAGGGTTGTTGGGGAAATCGGCTTTTCCCTAGTATTCTCCCAGTTACGCTCACGCATGATTGCACGAGCATCTTTAGTGCTAACGCCAGCATACGAGAAATCCTGAATGGTTTGAAACACAGCAGCCTTAGCAGAATCGGGAGCATTGCCCATGCTAGCAAGCACTGCTTCCTGCGCAGCCTTAGACGCCCAACCCTCACGGTTCATAGGCATATCAGTAGGATAACGGGCCGCAGCCATATCACGTGCAGCCGACACGGCAGCATTACGCGCACGCACCTGCTGTTTGCGATCCTCAATCATATTGTTAATATTCTCCTTAATGTCACCCTCCACAATAATCTGATTCCTAACTAGCTCAAGGTTATTGCTTGCACCAGTTGACTTAACCGTAGCAACTGCCAAATCCTCCGCAGCCTGCATAAGCTCGGCAGCAGACTTAGCATTAAAATCGTTCATCTCATAAATCATATCTTCCATTCGTCCAACCTCTTCAGCAGCAGCAGCACGAGTAGCAGGATCGGCACCAATCCGATCCAACACACTAGACGTAGCCATCTGAGACTTAGAGAACGCAGACGAAAGGCTTTCTAGAACCTGCATGTCCTGCTGTTTGGCAATTTCCTGTGCTTCGTCAGCAGACACCGCAGCTTCTTGCGCACCCTGCTCATAAATATGAGCATTCACGTTACGCTTATTGCCCCAGTAATCACCATGACGCCCAAGGTGGTCCTGTTGTTTCTTAATCTCATCGTCCAGGCGT
Source organism: uncultured Gemmatimonadales bacterium (assembly GCA_964619975.1). Classification (GTDB taxonomy): domain Bacteria; phylum Gemmatimonadota; class Gemmatimonadetes; order JACCXV01; family JAHWKZ01; genus DATLFF01. The sequence continues at coordinate 12,488 of CAZUIY010000372.1, read as the reverse complement.
GCAATAGCAGCATTATAAGGCGCAGCGGCGCCACGACCAGCAGCGCTAATGGCATTATTTCTGCGCTCTAAAAGAGCAGCACGTTGCTGCTCGTATTGGGCAAGAATATTGTCATTAACATTGTAAGTCCTACTAGGTGGCCCACCGCTACCGCCCCCCCGCGAACCCTCAGGACCTCCACGGCCCAGGGCCACTACGTCTCCATTAACGTTAGTGACGCGAAAACGACTAACAGCTGGCTGCCCCGCAAGATGATCTGGCTCGGGGCGGCTAGTAAAAGTCGGCGGCTTATAAGCAGGCCCCGACGTACCATTATCCTTATAGGCGTCCCCAGTAAACATACCAAGAGCAGCCTGACCTAAAGAACCCTCGCCAAAAGCAAAGTCTAAAGTATCAGAAACGACACGACCAGGCAATCCTTGCCAGCGATGCGTATTATCGTCAAGCGTAATATCTCCCCTTGGGGCGCTAATAGCGTTCCAACCATCAGAAGCAAGACCGCTAACGCCGCGAACGACGCCTCCGCCTACCTTCGAAAGTAGATCGTCGAACAGACTAGCCACTTAGTTAACCTCCGAACTTCTGACGGTACTCGTCAGCGTTATTAACGCCTGCCTCACGCATCATAGCAGGAGAAACGAACTTCGCCCTCGCAGGCGCAGGCGTAGCATACGCTTCAGGATTTGCGGCAGCACGTTCCTGATTCTTAGCATGCACACGCAACTGCTGTTCCAGCGGAACATCAATCATCTGATCGCTCCCAGGTCGAAGCGCCCTACGCACATCATAAGTGGCGCCATTATTTTGAAAGACACCAGTAGAATTAGGGTCAGTAAAGTCCCGTACACCAACGCCGCCAGCCTGACCTAACTGTGCGAGTAGAGCATCAAAGCCACGCCCAGCATCCTGTAAGCCAGCACCTTGTGCTTGCGGATTAATGAGATTCATGATGTCATACACATTAATCCTATTGTCCATACCAGGCTGTGCAGACATATTAGCGGCAGCTTGATTCTGAACCATAGCATTCTGAGCATTGCCCTGACCACTATAGCCATAGTCCTGAATGTTATAGCCTTCGAGGGCACGCTTAATTAAGTCCATGGCGCCGCCACGAGGATCATTAACTCTACGAGGCTGAACGCCACCGCCAGCAATGTTAGGATTGAGCGGACTTTGATCGTCGTTATGACCATCGAACGTCATACCAGGTTGCATTGGAATAGTAGCCATTAGACACCACCTCCGCCAACGCCACTGAGAATACCGCTCAGTGCGTTAGGCGTAGCGCCCGAAGCAGCCAGAGCCTTATCAATATCCTCGGGACGCAGCTTCTGCAATTCGTTCAGGGCGAGCTGACGAAGCTCGGCCTGAATATTACCAAAGTCAATGCCGCTAATGGCATTAGCCTTACCCTGCGCAAGATTAGCTTTTGCGCCAGCGCCACGGTCAATGAGTTCACGCAGCCTGTCGGCCTTATTTAGTTCAATTTCGGCACGCTGATTCGCAACGTCGCCCTGCAAGCGGGACGTATCTCGTGCAGTGACGCCAGAGCGGAACATGCCACGACCCGCAAGATTGCCTTCAAGTCGCTCTTGAGCAAAGCCAGCATCACGATCAAGCTGTGCCATGAGGAACTTAGCTTGAGCGCCAATCTGACCACCCATCATAGCAAGCGAGGAAAGGTCCATATTGTACTTGGCAGTAAGCGCATCAATTTGAGAAGTAATGGCTTCACGGCTAGCGCCCTGTAGGTCGCCAGGTGGCCCTTCTGTGCCAGGCTGTCCAGGCTCTTTGCCAGGACCAGGCGGCCTATGAGGATCATTAATAACGCCACCATTACCAGTAGTAGTATTGCCAACATAGTCGCCAGTATTCGGATCATAGCCCTGATCCGCAAGCATGTTCGCACGCTCATTAGCCAGACGCTGCACCTCAGCCATAGTAGCCAAGTCATGACCAGGATCATGCCCACCAAAAGGTGAAGTAGTAGGCGCTTCAGCAATAGTGACGCTAGAAGGCGTCCTAACTGACTGGTCAATTATATTACCTGCTGCCTGATTCTTATAGTGATACTGGTCTACACCAGTTCCAGGCTGCTTGGCCTGCTCAAGAACCTTTCTGCGAGACTCGAGATTGACTCGGGGGTCCACGACGCCCTCAATCATCTGCGTAGTGCGGTTAATCATGTTAAAAATCTTCTCCTATATTATAGTTTTTTTCGTTCTTTTCTTATACGCCTGACAACACGCTTGAGCCGATTCGACCGCTTCTTGCCAGTCTTATCAACCATATCGTACAGTTCCTGCACAGCCTGCCAAAGAACATAGACAAGCTGCTCAGTATTTATGAAATACTTCCCATCAGTCTTCGTAAGAAACGCCGAATCGGTGACGTCAACACCAAGACTACGCAGCGTATGCCGCACGTCCTCAGCCACCACACCAATCCTATACTTGGACGGGCCATTCTTCTCTCTATCCTTATAAGTAAAAGTCTCAACGTCAATGCCAAGCACAATACCAAGAGCGTCATCCAAAATGGACTCATAAAACTCCTTCTCGTCTTCAGACGATAACGAAAACTCGTTAGAACGATAGATATTCGTAGCCGCAACATTCTCAAAGTATCTCGAAGAGTTGCCCACATCAAATGACCCAATGACCGTAGGATACATATTACGTGTAGTAGACGTACCGCCAGGACGGATACCGCCCTTCAGAATCAGATCATCATTGTTATCATTGTAGGCGGGAACATAGTTCCCCATCCACGCACGCAGATAATCGAAGTTAGTTTTAATGATCGTAACCATATCAGCGTCACGCTTGATAGGGCGAGGGAAAGCAAAGCCCTTAGCCGTACTAGCCTTAGACGTAGGAAAGATAGTAACCGCAGCATCAGCAGTGTCAAAACTAGACTCATTGCCCTGATCGTCGAAAACCTGAACAGCATACTCGACAAGCGTAGTCGTAGTCGTATCAGCCCAGTTCTTGCCAAGGTTAACTGACTCGTCCGTGCTAGCAATCTTAGATGTACCATCAAGAGTGCCAGTCCAGCCAGTACCAGTCCAATACTCAAAAGACCCACCCAAGTCTCTGTCACGGCGAATACGATAATGCGTCTGCGCATCGCCCTCAGGGTCACTATACGTCCACTCAACAACAAGTTCCTCAATAGTGGGCTTAGACACGCCAGCCTCAGGTGACGTAATCTCTGCTGTTGGCGGACCATTAAATGCCTTAGAAAGTATCCACCTGTCGCTCCCGTCATCCCATACAATAAGGGCGACTGGCGTAGTAGTAAAGCGACCAGTAAAGACGCTCAAGTAGTCGTCGCCGCTAGGCGGCTCATACGCATCCTCGTAAACCCACGTATCCGTAATTACATTATAAGTATAATGTAGTATTCGTTCATCAGTGACAAAGTCAGGCATGAGGAAATGCCAGAGGCCTGCGCCTGCATCATAGGCGTCGGCTCCGAAGCCACGTGTAAAAGACGTAGCATCCCATGCGGGAGGATCAGTCTCAGCCGTCCACGAACCTAAAGGCGCAGTAGCAGAATAAATCTTAGCTTCATCTTTATCAGACTGCTGTGCGTGTAAGGCAAAGTAGCTACTCTCGCTCGGAACATAAATGGCCTTCCCATAATCACGCTGCGTCGTATCAATGAGGACGCCCGAGTGTTCCCACACAAAATCTTCTGTTCCAGACAGAACAATACCATGTGCATACAAGTCATCTGCTGGATCATTGGGGCCAACGAACCACAACCCTGCCGTAAAATCTGTAGGGACATAAGGGTCGGTCGTGTAGGCGTAAATAATGCGTCCATCATAGAATTCGCTCGGGATCGAGGATGAAGTGTCCTGATTCACTAGACTTAAAGTCGAAGTAGATTCGTCAAACTTAAATGACCAGATACCAGCAACCGTCGATGACCTATAGACTTGCAGGCCAATATCATTATCTGAGTCGGAGGGGTCTTCAAACATGACCATATCGTAGATGACAATGCCCGAAGCAGACGCAGCATGATCTATGTATGTTACGTCGGTGCCGCTAAACGAAAAGACTGCAATGCCTTCAGTGTTAGTAGAGGCGGTCCTATAATGAATATAGAAAATCCCGTCCTTATTCGAGCGGGTAATATGCTTCATATCCATGCCCGAAGAGGCAAAGGGCTGCCAGCCCGTAGAACATAGCGTCCAAGTATTCCCATCATCAGAATAATAGAATCGCAGCATATCGTTGTCGGCAGAAAGCGCGAAACCAGTAATGTATGTGCCATCCTTCATCTGGACTATACGACGGTCAGCCCCTTGCTGATTTCCCATCTGGAAAAGCGAATGGGCAGCATTCGTATCATCGACAAGATTAAAGCCGCCAGGAGCAGTAGGCATTAAATGTTACCTCCACGCACACGACGGCGTGCGCTAATTAGAACGTCAATGCCAGCAACCGTAAAAGTGTTGCTGGTAGATGTCATGCTTAGTTCTAGCTGGAAAGTAGTGCGACCAGATTGTAAAGCAGCGTCAAACTTAACCCGCCTATGAACATGATCGTAACCGCTCCTATCCAAATCCGCAGTGCCAGCATTAGCTGTCTCATTAAAATCTTCATACAAATTCACCGTAAGAGTGCCAGCACCTTCAACTGCTACCACATCAACATATCGAATCCGAAACCTCGGAGACGACATGAACTTAATGTCCTGCGGTGCAGACCAGCCAGTACGAGCCTTCGCAGTAAACGCAACACCATCATCACTGTTGCCATTCAGAAGCTGATAAATTCCTTCCTTCTGCGTACCCGCAGAATCAGTCACACCAACCACATACAGTTTAGCGTCACGCACAGCAGAATCAAGCCAACCACAAGACCACTTGACCCAACCCTCATTACGGTTGTCATACACCCACGTAATGTTTTGGTCCGTGCCATCATTCAGGCACAGGTAATACTTGTCACGGAAATAAATACCATGAAACTTCTCAACATCCGCATTCTCAATATCAGCCAGAAGCTCAGTATTAATCTTATCGGACAGGCGCTCGACCTGCGCACCATCAAACTTATATACGCCACGGGCAGTGTCCAAAAAGTACACGGCGGACTCAGTAACAGCAATAGAGCCAGGAGCCGTAGTACCCACAGTGGAGTCAATGGGGAACATGGTGAAAGAAGACTCGTCCACACCACTCAAGAAGAACACGGCCCTGTCCTTGAAAATGACCAGGCCGTCAGCAAAAGGAATTAGCCCACGAATCTCAGTACCATCGTCAGGGTCAACGTCAACCCAGGCGACAGTATCCCAAGTCTCAACATCGCCAAGATTAGACCAGCGCACACGGGAACGCTCAAGCGTCCCGTTATTATCAATGTTCGCAGCGAAAAAACGCTCGTGCTTGGTTGCCAGAAACGCTGCACGGGGGAACTCGTCGCCCGAAGCGTTCGGCGTATAATCAGTAATTTCTGTCCAGTTCGTACCGTCAAACTTGCGGGCATTCGCACGCAGAGACGTCACGTATACGATATTACGATACACTTCAATACCAATGGGCTGCTTCTCCGCATCAGCAGGAGCCGCGATATCAAAGTCTGCGGCAGACGAGAAGTTCGTGCCAGTGGACTTGAATACGTCCCCATCCGCATCAATGTAAATGAAATAGTCTGAAGTGGAACCCAACTGGTTCCAGAAGAACAGACGCTCACCCACACCCATGTTAGCGTGCATGGCCGTAGTATACTCAGTATAGCCTCTACGACGAGAAAGCTCGCCGTTCAGGCCGAGAGTAATGTTCTCTGCTAAAGATAATTCGGTAGCTTCAAGTGTCGCATCGTCCGCTTCACGGTTAACGCCCGACGTCCAGCCCGAGATGCGAACAGGATAAATAGCTTCATTGGGCATTAGAGGAACGGCAGGTGCTTACGGGGATTCCATGCCCCGCCAAAGTAGGCACCATCTCCCACAATTAGTCTATTCGTATGGTTGCGCATATTGTAATAGCGCACCATGTCGGCGAAGCGGCGCACATAGCGCTGGAACGCAGACTGCGCCTCTTCAAAATATTCCTCACGTTCCCACAAGCGGTAAGCTGCATAGTCTACAAGAATGGGATGAAACTGAGAATCCCATTCGGGTTCATCCGACGAGCCAGAAAGCTCAGTCGGCGAACGATAGTAGTAGATGTCATAATGGTCTGATTCAGTAGCAGCAGGGGTAGGATAGAATCCGATACTTTCGGTTCCGTCATCAAATCTTAAATAAAAATAGCGCCCATCAGCCTGTGATGTGGCGTTATCTCCAAAGCGGTAGAGGTATTCGTCATGGCTAATTTGAATGAGAGGCGAGTTCCGCTTCCCATCCACCATAACAGTGCCCATCATGCGGAAGTCGGCAGGCAAAGACGCCTCAACCGTACTCGCAGTCACGCTAATGGTAGCGGACTTGTATAAAAAAGGCCAACGTGTGAGCGAAGAGACATCATTAATGCCTTCGTTCAACACAGCAAAGACGTCTGCATCAGAGACGTCGCTAGTCGTTAAGTTAGTTTGCCTACGGACGGCATTAGTTAGAGCCGTTCTGTCCATTACGACTCTCCTGCTGCTTCGTATGGCCAGCACAAAGCGACGTATCGCCTACGGGGCGAGCCTTGCAAGCATGACCAGCCTTGGTCACACCCTGGCATCCAGCCTTAGGCGCTGCGCTAGTGCGCACAAACGAGCCTAACTCTACGCCAGTGCGGCCAGAGTTAATGTGCTTGTCCGTGCTGCGGACCTTATTCTTATTATGATACTCGTCATACGAGATACCAGTTGCTAAACTTCTCTTAACTACTTTCATTACCTTTCCTTTGCGGCAAGGTGGAGGCCGAAATGCGACCCCCACCCACCAAACGTCAACTGTATACCTTATGTATCAGTTAGACCATTGTGCAGACCATGACGCTGCCGATTCTCAGTCACTAACTGGCCGTAAGTCAGGAACGACTTGACCTTATAGTCCTGGTTAATCGGCTGCTCAAAGCCACCACGAGGGGACATCCACTGACCGTCCAATGTGTAGAACGTCAGGTAGTTGAAGTTGAGCATATACAAATGCCCTGCGTCAACATACTTGTCGTAAACGATGGGTACACCCATCCACAGGAGGTTTTGGAAGCCCGCCTCACCGACTTCGGGGTCCATGTAGCGTGCATTCTGCGTAAGCGCATCATGAATCGCTGCGTAGATAGCTGCCGTAGTAAGGATGTGTGTGGGATGGTCGTTACCTTCCGACACTTCAAGCCACATCTTCGTCATACCATCAAAGTCCCAAGTCGCCCACGCCTCAGACGTAGAGTCGACGGTTGACTGCCACCAATCATTAGTAGCAGCATCAATACCACCGAGGTCACCCCATGAGGGGTCGGCATCAGAAACAATAGCCTTAAGTCCAATAAAGTCCTTACCGCTATTGCCAGTGCCATCAGAGAGAAGCATGCGATCAAAGTTCTCGGCCATGGTCATTTCAAGTGCCTTCGCACGAGTCTTAACCAGGTCAAAGATTCGAGTCTTAGAACCTGAGTTCTTCGCCTCTTCAATCCCCGTAACCTTGAACAGACCGTAATACTGCGCCCAGTCATACTGTGCGGCAGTCACGTTCTCATCATCATCGGTAGCAAACACGTCGTCTCCTGAATAGGAGCCGTGGTTGGTGCTTTCAGCATAAAGCAGGTCAACAATGCAAGTAAGTCCGCCGTCCTTGTTCTGAATACGACCCTCATTCTTGAGAATCCACAGAGTAGGCTTTGAACTAAATGCGTTGTCCACAATGGTCGGAGCATACGCATCAAGCGTCTGAGAAATCAGATCATCAAAATTCGGATTACCCGCCATTATTATTCACCTTCCTTTTATACTAAGCTAAGCTTATTCCAAGCTTCTTGGCTGTACGTGCAAACGCCTCGTCCATATCAGACGGTGGCGTAGTCACAATATCAGCATTATTGGGCTGAGAAGAACGCACAGTCTTTAACGACTGCCCACCCTTGACTCGACCCTTCGCAGCCTGTTGCTGCTCAAGGGCTGAGTTCAGCCTCAAAAAGACATACTCAAGATTGTCCTGACCCCAATCCACGGACGCCTTTAAAACGGCGACCCGATCATCGTGGTCAAGTTCAGTCCCGTAAGACTGTTCAATCTGATCGAAAATAGTATTGACTTGTGTTACTGCTTGCTGCGCTTCGATTTGCTGTACGACAGGATTCGAGCCAAGAAGTTCTTCAAGCTTCTCTTGAGCCTTCTGTTCGATTAACGCTTCTACATCTTCGGGTGACGGAGTATCTTTCCCCTTTTTGGGAATGATGCTCTCAGGGTCACCAGTAAAGCCACGATTCGCGGCCCATCTCGCATCCTCTTCGCTAATGAGTCCCAACTGCACTGCCATTTGAGCGACAGTTTGTGTGGGTTCATTGGTTAGCAAATCACGCAGTTCAGCAACAGCCTGTAACTGCTCTCGTTCAGTCTCAAACGCCTTACGCTCTTCAGCGAGCGTCTGAGTCTTCTGAGTATAGTCCTTGCGCATTTCCTCTTGACGATGAATTAGTTCCTGAATAGGAACGACCTCACCGTTAGAGAGGGTTATCTCCTGTGCCAAAAGGTCGGGGGCATCTTCGCCTTGTCCGTCCTCGTCATCCTGCGCATATAAGTCTGACAGCTTGGCAGGTACGAAATCGTCTTCGTCGGATTGTTCTTGTCCCTCATCAACTTGGGGCTGGCTCTCTACTACCGCAGAGTCGTCGCCATCATCAATGTCCAGGCCCCCGTCAGGGCCGTCGCTCAGGTCGCCACCATCGTCCATTGACTCCCAAATCTCATCTAGGGATTTGAGTCCTTTATCACTCATTCGTAAAATCTTCTCCTAACATATAGTTAAAAACGTTCATTTAAAGTGCGGCCTCGGGAGGGAGAATACCGCTATTAGAATCGTCTATTAATTGTTCAGGAGCATTAGCAGCAGCCATATTAGGTTGCCCCATCTGCCCCATTGGCCCAGCATTCGGCACTCCGCCGCCAGGGCCAGCAGACGCACCCATTCCCATCTGCTGCATCATTAGTTGAGACTCGTAGGCGCCAGCGGCCTGCGGATCATTAATGTAAGAATTAATGTCCGTAATGCCGAGAGCCTCAAGCCACTCAACGAGTGCATGACGAAGCGAAACGATTACTCCACCCTGCTGTAGCACAGGCTGCAAGTTCGCAAGCGTCATGAACACATCCTTCATTTTATCTGCGTCCGCCGCAGCGTTACGCAATTCGGTAGAGCCAGCACGAACAAAGACCTCGTACTTGCCCTTAAAAAGTTGAGGTCCAGGCGCAAGGATAGCGTCACGAGGATTACCATCCTCATTATACAAGTCCTCGCCTGTAGTCGCCAAAACCTGCTGAGCCTCCTCGCCAGTCAGATACATCTCAAGCTCCTTAACTTCGGTCGTAGGAATGACCTCGGTCGCAAGCTCAAGCAGAATCTGGCCCACCTGGCGAATAGCGCGCTCAATCTTAGCAATCTTAGCGGAAATCTTAGTATTAGACGAACCCTCGATAATGCTCGCCTCAGTAGCAGTACGACGAATCTCAGAGAGGTTACCACGCAAGTACTCGTTCACACCAGTAATCTCATCAATGTCCTGAGACACTACCTGAGCCACATTATAAATGTCCTCATTAATGGGCACAGGCGACACTGCCTGGAAAAGCGTGCTAATATCGCCCTGCTGTGTGTCAGCATAAATGACTGCGCCAATGGCACTAGACTGTAGTTGATTAATTGCATCGTCGTCAAAGGCGCCACGGTCAAGAATATACTTGAGCGTATTGCGCCTACGCATGGTAATCATTTGCGAACGAGTCTTGTTAAGCTCGTCCTGCATCTGAGTCATCTGCTCAATGTCAGACATGGAGTAGGGCAAGCCAGGAATGCGGTGATTAGGAAGCTGAACAATGTTCAGGTCCACATGCTCTACCCACTGATGCGGGTACTCGCAGTCCTCGCAGAAAATCACACGCAACTTCTTGTCACGGTCCCAATACTCGTAGAGGGTAATCATTTCACGATCACCCTCCTTCATCTTATGCTGATAGAAAGAACCCTCAGAATCCCAAGTCTCGTGCATTCCCTGCTCGGGAATGTTGTCAACATAAAACAAATTCTCGTTCTCTAATGCAACATCCTTCGGCATGGTAATGCGCCGAATGTACCAGCGTGCATCAGAAAGCCCAGCCGCATACCTATCAATCCACATGTCCCAAGGTGACACTGGTTCGACATAGAACTTAGCGACATCACGGTCGGAAGTAGGAATGGGTTCGCCGTTCGGGCCACGGCTAACCTCGTTAACAATCTCGTAGGAGGCGGTGAGAAAACCATCCCCGTACACGACTGAATCCCATGCGGCATGGGCCTTGTGACGTTCTCCATCAAACTCGTTAGTGCGCCACATTCGATTCATCCAAATCGAAATGTACTGCGCACGCTTAGAGTCAGAGTCGCCCGAATAGGGCTGAACATGAAACTCGATCGTGCCGCCCGTAACGAACGGCGTAATGGTTTCAACAGTGGAGAAAGTCTTGTTTACAACAATAGCATCAGCAGTAGGATCATCAGGATTAAGAATGGGGTGCTTGCCCATGTAGCGCTTCTCAGCGTCGACCCAATCCTCTTCCCGAGTCTCACGCCTGACATTCTCGGCATCCTTAAATAGCGACTTCAAGTCCTTAACAAACTCAAAGTCGCTGTCGCTGGGCTTCCTAGATTGTAAGTCTCGGGGAAACCCGAGGCGAGTCTTGTCTGCCATTATGCCTTTTTCTTCTCTTCTTTCTTCGCCTTCTTGACCTCTTCTACGACGTCACGAAAGACAAGCTCCACATCCTTGTGCGGATTGTCGGGATCATTCTTCCGTTCTTTGCGTAGAATTGCTGCTCTAGTTCTTGGCATTAAATCCACCTATCACGTCCGTCTACTCTGACGGGCGGATATCCTTTCTCCTTTTCGAATCGTTCATTGCTTTCGCGAATCATAGCTCGCTCAGTAAAACCATTCTTGCGAAACTGCTTAAAGCCAGCTAGTCCGTTAAACCTAATGCCAGCATAATCCTCTGCGGCGGTAGGTTCATGTTCCACCTCTGCCTTACACAGCTTACACACCCACACTCCGTTAACCTGTTTTTGGTTGGAGTGCAGGCAGTCATTAGGACTTGAAGTTTCTGCCACGATTGCGGCCCGCAGGATAATTCTTAACCTTCGTCTTGCCCGAATTAATCTGAGGCTCAGGATGCTCAGAACGAGAACTCCTGTTCTTCGTCGGCGCGCCTGAATTCACGGACTTCTCGCCGAAAAGGTCCGAAGACCCCTTGGGGCGATTATGCCCCTTCTTCACATTCGTAATGGGCTGGCGCTCGCCAATATCCTTATTGGGCGTGCTCGGATTACGATTGCTCGTCATCTGATGCGGTGCCTCCTTATTAGTAGAACCCCTATTCTTAGAAGCGGGTCCAACAGGATTACGCTGCTCCGTGACAGTATCACGCCGCTGCGAATCATTCTTGGACTTTAAAGACCAAGGAGCATTTGTTTTAATATCACCTTCGCGGCTAGTAGCCATTACTTCTTCCCCTTGCCGCCAGACCTAAAGGTCTTGACATTCGACTTGGTAGAATAGCGAGACTTGCCGCTTCCTTTACTTTTAGCCAAAATAAATCATCTCCTATAATATAAGTGAATTATGTTCTTTTTCGGATATTAGCAGACGTCACCATAAAGCCCTGCTTAGCAGGTGCAGGCTGCTCACGACCAAGAGGCGCATCAAGGAAATGACCCTGATGCTGCTTGCTCTTGCCCAAAGCAAAAAACTCCCCAAACGTAAGGGGCTTGTTAGTATAGTCCTTCCATACAAGGGGATACTTGCCTACCTCCATGACGCCCTGCCAGCCAATGAGGGTGGCAAGAATAAAGTCGTCATGCTTGCCAGGCGTGGCGCTATAGCCACCCTTACCGTCCATAACGAAAGTCTGTGCCTCGTCAAAGAATCTGTGGTCATACATTAATACTTCCTGCTGTCGCAGCGAAGCAATAAAGTCCGTAATCATTTTAGGCTTGGACTGTTTAGACGTTACCCAACCAATATCTAAACTGCGCTTCTGTTGACGACGAGCAAGTGAAGCGGATCGATACATGCGGGGATAGCGCATACGCTGCAAACCGACGAGGACCGCAATGCCCTGATTGTTTCGCTCAACAGCAAGTAAGGCCCAAAAATACCATTTACCGAGATCGTAAAGTAATTCATCTAAATCCTCCAATGGAATATGTGCGACAAGACTAGCCACCATCTCGTCATAGTTCGCGTCCCACACAGTGATGGTCGTATAGTCACCATGTTCTAGGCCCTCAGCAACGTCCACGCCAATAACATAATTAGGCTGCTGAACAACATAATCATGCTCTTCA
>CAZUIY010000371.1:0-1391 GCA_964619975.1 uncultured Gemmatimonadales bacterium | reverse complement strand
CTGATCGACGAGGCGGTCCCGATGGTGTACCGCGACACGCCGGGGGCGGTGGAGGCGATGGTGGCGGCCTACCCGCCGGGGGTGCCGCGGGAGCGGGTCTGGGTGGGCCTCCGGATCGACCGGCTGACCCCGGCCGAGGTGGCCGAGACGGCGCGGCGGCTCCAGGGGCACGGGGTGGCCGGGGTGGCGCTCTTCAGCCACGTCCTGCTCGAGTCGGACCGCGCCTGGCGCTGAGCCCCACGAAAAAGGCCCGCGCCGTGGGGCGCGGGCCGGAGATCGGCGGGCGGCGGTCGACGACCCGCTACGCCATCTTCTCGACCTTGCCCGCGCTGATGCACGCCGCGCAGACGCGGATCCGCTTGGCGGCTCCGTCCACCTTCGCCCGCACGCTCTGCAGGTTCGGCAGGAAGCGGCGGCGGGACTTGTTGTTGGCGTGGCTCACGCTGTTGCCGGACATCGGAGCCTTGCCGCAATAGAAGCACTGCTTGGCCATGGTTTGGCTATCCCGTCAGAACGTGAAATCGCCCCGAGGGGCGTGAAGTCGTCAGAAAGAGGAATATACCGGCGAACGGGGGCCGCGACCAACCCGCCGGCGTGCCGTCTCGCGCGCCGCCCCCGGCCCGCCGCCCTACCGCTCGCGGGCCGCCCGGACCCTCGCCCGGCCGTCCGCCGCGTAGCGCACCGAGAGCACCATCGGGCTGCAGCACACCTCGCAGTCCTCTACGTACTCCTGGACCGGGCCGTTGCCCGGATCGAGGGTGAGCTCGAGCCGTTCGCTGCACCACGGACAGAGTATGCCGGCCTCGGTGTCGGCCACCCCGTCGCCCAGGGGGAACACCTCGTCCATGGAAGGGCGGCGGGGTTCCGGCTGGAAGCGGGCGTCGGACAGCATGGATCCATCGTATCCGAACCGCGCCGGCCATTACAAGTCCCTGATCCACGCCACTTCGGGTACCGGCGCCGCCGCCGGGAGTGTTAGGTTCGTCTCCATGACGATGGATGCCCGACCGGGGGCGCCGAGCCGGCCCGCGCGCGTTCTGGTGACGGGTGGCGCCGGCTTCATCGGCTCCCACCTGGCCGACCGGTACCTGGCGGAAGGCGCCGAGGTGACGGTGCTGGACGACCTCTCCACCGGCCGGATGGAGCGCGTTCCCGAAGGCGCCCGCATGGTCGAGATGGCGCTGGACGACCCGGCCCTGGACGACGTGTTCGCCGAGGGGCGCTTCGACCTGATCAGCCACCACGCCGCGCAGATCGACGTGCGGGTCTCGGTCGAGGACCCGCTGGCCGACGCGCGTAGCAACGTTTCCGGGCTCCTCAATCTGCTGGAGCGCTCGCGCCGCCACGGCACGCGCCGCGTGGTGTTCGCTTCCTCCGGCGGCGTGGTGTAC
>CAZUIY010000370.1:0-35044 GCA_964619975.1 uncultured Gemmatimonadales bacterium | reverse complement strand
CCCTCCTCATGATATTAAACATTATATTGAAGGATTGGTGGTAGAGGCGGTTGGTGACGCCTTAAAAGAACGCGACGAGGCACTCAGGGTTCGTGATAAAGAACTACAGCTTGAGGCACAAAAGGCACGCTTGGCTCTTCTCTCTAATCTTGGAACCGCTGCTATCACTGCTCTGGGAACTGCCCTAGTATTCTATCTTCGTGATTAAGATTTTAAATACTCTATAACAATGTAACAGGTGGTAAATGCCGTACGGTCGCTACCTGTAGTGACGGTTACATTGGTAGCATCCATTGAAAGCTCTATATTGTTTGCTGCAGTTGGTGAAGCATAGGGAAGTGGTATAAAGGCTGTACTTGGATCAGTAGCTCCTCCATAAAGGCGCGTAAGGCTATACGTAGAAGTTATGGTGAGCCCATGGGCCGCAGTCTTTGAGGTAGCATTAGGAAGTGCTCCAAAGTTAATAACTTTTCTAAACACTTGTCGTTCAGTTGGTGCTTGCGTGGTAGTGGAGCTTAATGACGGGTCGGGAAAGAATGACTGCCCTGTTATAAATTCTGCTAATGGATAAAGAGCACTCTCTTTCTTATTGAGAGTGATGGCTATGGTATTAAGATTTTGATAGAGGCGCACTAGAAGTTCTTTAAACTGGGCGCTATTTACATCAACTTCATATAGATTTTGCACGTCCCATATGAAGGTATTAGGCACAAATAGCCCGGGATTCGTTTGATCTTGATATGCCATGTACTTCTCCTTTTAGTTCTTGCTATGATTACTATGTAATTCTATAGTGAAGCAAACGTAATAAAAAATAAGGAGAGCGTCATGCCATGCATAGGTGGAATCTGTACTCGAGATAAGGGAAAAGCCCCTGATCAAATATCATTATCAGAACTTCGTGATCGTCAGCGTGCTGCCCTCACAGCGCCTACACGGCAGCCTATTGCGCAGCCACAATCTCAGCAGCAAGCCCAAACTCCAGGCTCGATAGGAATGCAGGGATCTGCCCCAGCGTATGGCTCACATGAGTGGATGATGCAGAATAATCCTTATTACCTAGAAACAATGGGTCGCCATGCCCAGCTTCCACAGCAGCCTCCAGCAATGCAGCCAACGGGAACCGTTCGCTATAGGAATGGACAAGAAGTGCCTCTTACCGAGGCAAACTATAATCGTTTTATGGATAATCTTCCTCAGGGACATCCAACGCGCCAGTTTATGGAGCAACAAGCTCCCTCCTATCAGTATGCCCAACCCGGCATGTTTTCTGGAATGGAAAGTAGTATAGGCGAAGGGTTGTCTAATCTTTTGGGGGGGGGTGAATCCTCAAGCTACCAAGCAAGTGTTCGTGCGGGAAAAGGAGGCATGCAATTTCCACGTTTTACACCCCAACAAGAGCAGGTAATGGATCGGTTAATGGGTATGGGTCTTTCGCAGGCTCAAGCACTACAAACCATGAACGCGTATGATTTTGAGCCAATTAGAGCAGCTGCCCATCGAGGATTTCAGGAGCAGGGCATTCCAAGTATTATGGAACGATTTACGGGGATGGCCGGTGGCCGTGGTGGGGTTCGCTCAAGCGCTCTTCCTCAGCAGTTATCACAAGGATTAAAGGGTCTGGAATCTAATTTAGCATCCCTTGAAGCACAACATCGCTTGAAGGCGGGAGCTCTTCAGCAAGAAGGACTTAAGGGTCTTCTGGGAATGGGATTACAGCCACGATTTGATACCGCCTATGCACCACCAGCGCCGAGCTTTATGTCGAGCCTAGGTCAAGGATTGGGGCATTCTGCCGGTGGCGTAGGATCATTGTTATTAAAAGGTGCATTAGGACTTTAAGGAGAGAAATATGGCATTAACAATACTTCCTCAGCAGCAATCATTTGGCAGCTCATTTGGCTCTGGTCTAGGAGCCGGCTTAGCGCAAGGAACTCAAGGCATACTTGAGGGCCTACAAAAGAAACAAGACCATGCTACCAGTGTTCGTCGATTAATAGAGGCAGGGGTTCCTGAATATGAAGCGAATATAATTGCGCAGTTTAGGCCACAAGAACAAGCTGCCTTGTACTCAAAATTTCTAGAATCAGGTGGTGGCCCGCTTGCTAACTTGGTTCCAACTCCCCAAGTGGGAGCAGAAGGATTGGTTGACAAGCTAGGAGCATCTCGTGCGCCAGAAGGCCCTAATCCTGAGGAGCGCGCTCCTGAAGCAATTGGAAGTATGCGGACAGGAGAGCGGCCGCGTTCGGTAGGAGAGGCCCTTCAAGCACAGAAAAGCGAAGCACAGAGGCAGCAAGCTGAAAAGGAATCAAAAAAGGAACAGTTGGCAATTAGAAAAGAAACGCAACCTTATGTCGATAAGATTACGGCCGCCTTTAAGGATGCAAAGGAAACAGAAAAAGATATAAAGCGTTTAGAAAAAATTGTAGATCAGGGATATTTGGGAGTTCCCCTTGCCAATACGACCATTAAAGCATTAAAAAATGGAATTCCATTTTTGGGCATTGGCCTTGACCTTTCTTTTTTAATGACAGCAGATGCTCAAGAATTAGATAAGCTTTCTACATCTTTTGCTCGCCATGCTAAATCATGGTTTCCAGGAAGAGTGACTGACGCAGATTTGCGAACCTATCTTTCAACAATACCTAATTTAGCCCAAACAAAAGATGGCATGAAAAGGGTAATTAAAAGTATAAAGTCAGCAAATGAGGCGGCCAAGATAACACATGACGCTATGAGAGATATTATCAAAGAAAATAATGGTCGGCGCCCAATAGACTTGCAAATGAAAGTTGATGAGCGTATTGGTGATAAGCTAGATAGGCTTTACGATGATTTTATAAATATACCGGTAGGAACCGAAGATAAAGGATTAAAACAAATAGGAAAAGGGCTGTTGTACTATTAGATGTGACGCCATGTCCTTTTATGTTTTATGTCCCAAATGGTTGCAATATGAACATTAAATTCTTTTGCTATATCAGTTAGAGATGTTCCATTGTCTAACATATATTTTATAAGAATAACTTCTTTTTCAAGAAGCTTAGACCCGGGGGCCGCTTCTCCGCACAATGTGACATTTCTGCCCTTATTAATCATATCTAGTACATTGTCTTGTGGGGAACCTATAAACAGATGATCAGGCCTAGTGCATCTAGGATTGTCGCAATGGTGACATATAAACATTCCTTTTGGGATAGGGCCATTATGAATTATCCATGACGCTTGGTGTGCACTTATTGATTTATACTTTCCTCCATATTGTAGCGAGCCATATTTTTTAGACTTTGATCCTTTCCAATCCCAACAGCCATCCTCTTTTCTTAGTACATATCGCTCAAAAGAATCCTTTAAGCGCTTTATTTTTTCTTCCTCGGTTGCAACATCATAAAAGGATTCTTTTTTTGTCCCCTCTAGGCTTTTGTAATAGCATTGCGCACTACAATATTTTGTGTATTTGCGGTGTTCATTTTTACATTGAGGGCAAACGGGCCGTTTTGAGTTCCCAAAGTTCGGGCGACATTTATGGGAACAATAGCGCCTATCTGGATTGTACTCAGCGGAATATTTAAATTCTGTCCCGCAAGTTTCACATCCTCGGATTTTTCTTTTCTCCTTGCTCTTTGAATGGCACTTTCTGGAGCAATAAATCCTTCTTTTAAAGTGCGATGGCTTTACACTAAATTCCACTGAGCAGAGTGAGCATATTTTTTCGCGAGACACTATTTAACTCCAAGAATCCCTCTGAAAAACTTAATTAGAAGAGTAAGGGGATAGATATAATATATATATGCAATTCCCATTATTAATGGAAGAGTAAGAATAGATTTAAAAAATTCTAATAACATGTTGTCTCCTTAAGAATAAATGGGTTTTAAAAGCCATATATCAATGTCTTCTTTGCGGTATCTTTCAAGATCAACCTGCATAAGTTCCGGGATAAGGGAGTAATCCACATTTCCCTTTCTGGAGCTTTTAAGAAACACAAATTGCTCACCTGCGCTTGTCTGGTTATTACTCATCATAATAAGCCGTTGCTGAAGGGTAAGCTCGAGCTCCTGTAATCGCTTGCGCTCTTGCTTTATCTCAAAAAGCTTGGCCGCTACTTGATCCCATTTGCCTAGACGTATAGTATTAACGTACATAATCATCTCCATGGTGATTGTTTTTCTACATGTACCCCTGCTCCCACAGGGGTCTTTTTCTTACTTAATTTAATTACTATAAGTAATTATATAAAGTAAGTTTTACATAGTCAACAGGGTCAAAAGAAGAGGGTTTTGAGGGGTTTCTTATTCTTGCGCCACCTAAGGAAGAAGTAGATAATGAGTAGCCAAAAAAGAGGGTCTATCATGGGGTCTCCTTTCATCTTCAGGGTATGAAGGAGGGGGTATAAGTCAAAAGCCTAGCGATAGGTATCTTCTTTCTTGAGTGCCCCTATAATGGCTCGCAGCATCCATTTGGTTACGGTTATATTTCGTTCTGTGGTGGATGCTTTTATTCGTTCATAGAGGCTTAAGGGAACATCCATGCTTAATCGGTGGCGACCGATCCTTCTGGTTGAGTGTTTCTTCATACGCTCCTTTGTACACACAAATACCTTTTAGTGTATTGTATACCCCCCTCCTGTGTGTTTTACTACCTCCTAGTAATAAAGTGTTTAATTTTATTAAAGGAGAGCCGGGATGGCCGTTAATAAAAAGAAGAATAATGTAGGATATGGGCTTTCTAATGCCCTTCAAGATTTAGCACCTCAGCCTATTGTGGCTACCCGTAATCCGGGAACCTCTGATAAGGCAGAGCTTGGCACCACATGGATTAATAAATCATCGAATGCGGTGTATGTACTCACCTCCGTAGCAGGAAGTTCTACATGGACAGGGGTGGCAAGTACTGGTGGGCCGTTTACTGACCTTACTATTACCGGTGCAGCAGCTACGGATGTATTTACGATAGATGAAGGTAATGCAGTCATAACGGCTGGGGACCTGACACTATCTAGCGGGAACCTTGAAGTATCGGGTGACTTGAATGTAACGGGGGATATAAGTTTTACGGGAGACTTTGATGTTACTGATACTGCCTCCATTTCCCTTACCTCTACTAATAATGCTGCTGATGCCATTTATCTTAGGGCTAATGGTGGTACTTCTGAAACTATAAGAATTCACTCTGATCAGGGTACAGGCGTAGCTTCTGTTGCTCTTGTTTCTGATGTTGGTGGTATTTCATTAACATCTGGTCTTGCTTCTGATGATGCTATAAATTTAACAGCCTCAAGCGGGGGCGTGGACATCGATGGAGCGCTCCAGGTTAATATTGCTTCTTCTGAAAACGCTGCTGACGCGATTGTCATTAGCGCCTCTGCTGGAGGTATTGATATCAGTGCAACAGGGTCTGCTGGCGAAGATATCGACATTGTTAATACGGGTGGCTCAGTAAACATCTCCGCGACTGAAAACGCAGCGAGCGCTATCACTATCACCTCTAATGGTGGTACTTCTGAAACTATCGTGGTTACCAATACTCAAGGTACGGGAGCAGCAGCTATTAGCTTGGCAGCAAGCGCTGGCGGCATAACCCTTGATGGTGCACTTGCAACTGCAGATGCCATAAATATCGTGGCTTCAGATGCTGCTGGCGGAATAGATGTAGACGCTGGAACAGGCGGCATAGCTGTAGATACCACAGGGGCATACTCCCTTGATGGTGCGGCAGCAAGTAACGTGAGTGTTTCAGGCGCAGGAATAGATTTAAGCCTAGAATCTGCAGAAGGACGCGTGATTATTAATGGTGAAGAAGCAGCTGCTAATGCCATAACATTACTTTCAGCGGCTGGCGGAATCGATGCCGATGCAGCTCTCCAAATCAACATCGACTCTTCTCAGGCTGCCGCAGCAGACAGTGTGCGCATCGTAGCAAGCGCAGCTGATGGTGGCATGGACTTGGATTCTGGAACTGGTGGTACAACTATAGATTCTACAGGGGCCGTCTCAATAGACGCAGCCGCAGCTTCTAACTTCTCAGTAAGTGGTGCTGGTATTGATCTAACATTGGCCTCAGCTGCAGGACGTGTCGTGGTTAATGGCGAAGAGGCTGCTACTGATGCAGTAAGAATAGTATCCGCTGCTGGGGGTCTTGATGTTGATACGGCGCTCGAACTTAACCTCACATCCTCTGAAGCTTCAGTTGCAGACGCTGTAACGATCAGTGCTTCTCATGCTGCAGGTGGTATAACTCTAGATGCCGGTGTTACCCCTGGCGTTACCTTCACTAATGGTACACAATCCCACCAAATGCTTGTAGGCTCCGGATCACCTAATGGAAGTGTCACGGCGAGCCAAGGCTCATTGTATGTGGACGTTGCTGGAAGTACCTCTACCACGATCTTATACGCCAATACCGATGGTGGAACAACATGGTTGGGTGTAGGCGCATAGACGGTATTGGCAACCATATTGACAAGGAATAAAGATGATAATAGAGTCCCTGTATTTACCACATTACTTATATAGGGACTCTATTATGAAAAGCTCTAGAGAATTATTGCCACCAAAAACCTGTGAGCATTGCGGAGAGCAATTCTTTCCGAGAAGAGATAAATGGAAGACGGCCCGCTTTTGCGGCAAAAGTTGTCAGTTTACTTGGATGGGATTAAAAAGCTCAAAGAATCTCCATGAAAAGTGGTCGGCTGAGACACCTAATGAGACTATTCACAGCATTATAAATTCCTTTGAAAGGTTCTTTGAAAAGAAAGATGAGTGCTGGATATGGCAAGGAGCTAAAAAAAGTATAAAGAAGCTCCAATATGGATCATTCTCGTTTAGGGATAAAAGATCAAAGTTTGCGCATCGCGTAAGCTACGAGGTCTATAAAGGAGAAATCCCTGAAGGAATGCTTGTACTTCACACCTGCGATAATGCTCCATGCGTCAATCCTGACCATCTCTATCTTGGCACTTACTTAGATAATCAACATGACAAGCGTGCTCGTGGCCGTTGTAATGGAGAAAAACTCACAGAGGAACAAGTTGTTGAAATTAAAAAGCGTTTAATAGAAGGAGAATCAATGAATAAAATTGCACGACACTATAATGTTAGCCGACAAAACATTAAGAATATAAATGATGGTAAGATCTGGCGCTGGGTCGGAGTAGGCGCGTAAGAAAGTGTTCCTTTTGATAGGGGAGGCTCCCATGAATATAAAACTGTTTTTAGCTCTACAGGTATGTTTAGGGAGTCTCCTTATCGGAGCTCCAGGCGATGGCCAAAAAGTCTTGTCATATTTACGTCGTATTAATGATCATCTAATTATTGTTGTTAACACCGAAGACGATTCCTCTAAAAAGGAACAGCATCTTGTTATAGCCAAATCGCTCATACAGCAAGCTATACAAAACGACAATATTACTGATAATGCATCACTCTATGCGCTTGGGGGTATGCTCTTTGATGATCCTATTTATGCAGCACGAGCCGTGGAGCTTGAAAAGGGCAAATATCCGGTTCGGCGAACAACAGTTCAGTTGGAGCGTAGTGCACAACAAGTGCA
This sequence comes from uncultured Gemmatimonadales bacterium, assembly GCA_964619975.1. Classification (GTDB taxonomy): domain Bacteria; phylum Gemmatimonadota; class Gemmatimonadetes; order JACCXV01; family JAHWKZ01; genus DATLFF01. The sequence continues at coordinate 27,493 of CAZUIY010000370.1, read as the reverse complement.
TGACTATGGAGAGGAGTATCTTTCTCATGTATGTGAGCGCATTGAAGAGGAAGAAATGATGCTTATGCGTCCGAGTCTTACTAAACAAGAGCGTGATCGACGAAAGAATATCCTTTATAATCTGGAGCAAACAAAATTATTTGTGACTGCACAAACTATCGCACAGGGAGCATTGCAGCAAGCGATTTACCTGTACAAGCAACAAAAAGAAGAGGAGAGTAATGTCCTACCAAAATAACGTAAAGGCGCTGGAGCTTTCATCATTGGCCTCCAGCTCAGTCACCGGCAGTTATCAGGCGCTCAATGGTACAGGTTTAGAAGAAGCCTGTTTTTTACTGCGCCTTATTAATGATTCCAATCAGGATGTGACGGTATCCTATGATGGAACGACTGATCATGAATTTGTTCCATCAGGCCAGACCTTCCAGTTTCCAATACAAACCAATTCCTCGCCACAAAACCAACAGGCACTTATGCCTAAGGGTACCGTGGTATATGTAAAAGGAACGGCTGGAACTGGATCTGTGTATCTTGCTGGCTACTATCAACCCAGACTATAGGGAGAACGTATGAGCCTTTATTCTTTAGCTATACGCGCACGATTTGAAGAGCAGCGGTCTCTTGCGTTTGGGTCTATAACCTCCACGTATGCAGGCGTAGGGACATCTCTTTCTAATCCAGCTCGTCTTATCATGATTGATAATTTAACTGACGCTGATTTACAGTTTTCCCTTGATGGTATTACTGATCACTTTGTTGTTGCACGACGCAGTGGAAAAGTACTTGATTTATCTGCTAACCAAGCTCGAGAACAGGGCTTTTATTTGAGTGAGGGTGATCGGCTCTATGTTAAGGAGATTGGTAATCCTACGAGTGGGAGCGTGTATTTCTCTGTTATGTATGGTGCTACTAGTTAGGAGGTGTGTATATGTCACAGATAACAGCCTATATAGCTGGAACGGGCGCAGCCCCTATAGAACAAATTACCCCATCGCAAGGCATTGTAGTTGTCCCGGATGCGAGCGGGAACATAGACATGCCTGGCACACTTCCTATTATAACGACAGGAACCGCCAATACGCTTACTATTTCCGTTGATGGGACAGTTCCCACTTCATTTATTACTGATTTGGGAACGGCGACTCCTTCTTCAAACTCACTCACTGTTGCTGGTGGCACCAATATTGTCACCTCTGGGTCTGGATCTACACTTACCATTGATCTTGATGGTCAGGTCGCTGTCGCGAACGGTGGCACTGGCGCAAGTTCGTTCACTGCCTATGCAGTAGTATGCGGAGGGAGCACGAGCACTAACCCTCTTCAGTCTGTTTCGGGTGTTGGTACATCAGGGCAGGTACTTACTAGTAATGGGGCTGGTTCGTTGCCTACATGGGAAGATGCGTCGGGAGGTGGGGTAGTTGGTCCAGTATCATCAACAGATAATGCACTTGCTCGTTGGGATGGAACAGCAGGAAATACCCTACAAGATAGTTCTGTTATCGTTTCTGATGCAGGTGAGATGACGAATGCTAGTCAGCCAGCATTCCTAGCCTTTAATTCAGCCAATGACACCAACCAAACGGGCAATGGGGCCCTTGTAACCGTTGATTTTGATACAGAAGTATATGATCAGGGAAATGATTTTTCGGCCGATACCTTTACTGCCCCTGTTACAGGAAAATATAACCTTACTACTGTGGTACGATTTGCCTCTATAGGAGCGGGTATGAATATAGCGCAATCTGATATCGTTACTTCAAATAGAACTTACCGTATTAACTATTCTCCCGAAGATTTAGTGAATGGTAGCGGTCTTTTTAGTGTTACCTTGAGCGCTACGGTAGATATGGATGCTTCTGATACCGCTGTGGTACAAGTAGCTATAGATGGAGGGGTGGGGGATACAGCGACTATTAGTGGTAATGCGACAGTTATGCTTACGTATTTTAGTGGGTATTTAGTATGTTAAGGGAGAAAGAATGAAAATTTCAGTTAATGATGTTGAATTATTCACAGCATCGGAGCTTAGAAAAAAAGTTATCTGTAATGATGTTCATGCAGATGTGTTGGAAGCTGATATTAAGCGTAGGTTGCAATGGGTATTTGATCATAAGTATGAGCAATGCTTCGCTCGATTAAAGGAAGAATGGGATAAAAAACTACCTGCTAATGGGGTTACTTCTATTCCAACTGATCCAGATGAATATGCCCAGCTTGTTTTTGAACAGCCCAACTATAAAGACAGAAAAGCCCGCGATCAGGAAGCAGCTCAACCAGAGTAAGGAGTAGTAATGGCAAATTCAACATTGACAGGTGTGGGATCTCCCCTTAGTTATCAGGGCGTATCTTCGCCTCAACCACCCAACCTAGTGGTGATAGATCGTGCCCCTGTGTCTGGAACGGTTGGTAAAGATATTAAAAACTTCCGCCTTGGTGATATCTGGATTGATAGCACGAACGACATTCCCTACATGCTTGTTGATATGAGCGCTAATATTCCTACATGGACTTCATTTGGAGGGGATAATACAAGTTATGTGACTGATTCCGGCACTGCTACTGAATCAAATAATAGTATTAATGTACTTGGTGGCGATCTTATAAATACAGCAGGTTCTGGAGACACGGTTACGATTAATCTTGATCGTGGCACCGACGGACAAATAATTATAGGCGCTACGGGATCTGCAAGCGCTTATGCAAATGTAACCTCTTCTGATGATTCTCTTATAATAACAGAAGGCCCTAATACGCTTGATATAATAACCGGCAGTGAAGTTGCTATTCAATTTGATACGGATAGCGGAAGCGCAATTCCTTCTGCGGGAATCATAACTATTGCCGGGGGCTCCAATGTTACCACGAGCGGATCTGGATCAACAGTTACTATAACAGCCGCCACTACTCTTTTCCCCTGGACAGAAATTACCGATGCAACCCATCAAATGGTGGTTGATAATGGCTATATAGCCAATAGGGGAACAGCTATTACTTTTACGCTGCCAGCAACTGCCGCTGTTGGTGATAGAGTTGCCATTGTCGGCCAAGGGAGTGGTGGATGGATAATAGCCCAGAACGCAGACCAGACTATTCACTTCAACTCAGGTGATACTACAACCGGAGTTGGTGGGTCTCTGGCATCTACTGTTCGGTATAATACCGTTGAGATTATCTGCACCGTCGCTGATACCGACTGGGTTGTCCGTAATGCTTCAGGAAATCTGACAATCGTATAAAGGGAGAGTGATGGCAACTAAAAATGATATCGACACTGGCTATCCGATAGAAATAGAGGCAGGCGGTACTCTTAAGCAAAGTTTTGATGCATATGGTGTTATATGCGCAGGAACTACTACAACGGGAGCTTTACAATCGGTTCCTGCTGCGGCTTCAGGATTAGTTCTTACAAGTCAGGGCGCATCATCGTTACCTACATGGAGTTCCGCCTCTTCAATGACCGGCTCTGTTGTATTTATAGATGCACAGACAGCGAGTGCTTCAGCAGAACTAGAATTCACTTCGGGCATTGATGCCACCTATAACGTCTACTATCTCGTCTTTGACAAGATAGTGGTGGCCACTGCAGGCGACTCTCTGTATCTAACCGTATCAACGGATGGTGGGAGTAGTTATGTAGCGACTGGGTACTTTTCTGGGGTTAATACTATTGATCATGGCTCTACCACTACGGTGAATACTAATGTGAATAATGGGGCTCAATGGCAGCTCTCTCCCGCTCTTTCAACATCTGGATTCTGCTCTGCTTTGTGGGTTTCCAATGTAACTAGTGGGGGGACCGTAACTATTCATGGGGATGCTACCCTGTGGAATAACAGCGGCAATTTGCGCATAGGCTCTATTATGGGATATAACAGTGGCTCATTAACAGTGAACGCTCTCAAGATAGCGGCAAGCACGGGGAATATTACGAGCGGTACGGTATATCTTTATGGGCTAGTTCAATAAGGAGGGTGGAATGGCGACAAAAAATTCAATCGACACTCAGTATCCCGTAGAGGTTGGAGCCGGAGGAACGGGATCATCAAGCTTTACTGCCTATACGCCACTTACGGGAGGCACCAGCACTACCAACCCTCTTCAATCTGTAGCGAGTATAGGTAGCTCTGGGACAATTCTTACCTCTACCGGCACATCTAGTCTTCCAACCTTTCAGGCTGCCTCAGGAAGTCCATCACTCGTGTGGCTTGAAACGCTAGCACTCGATAATACGAACGGCACCCTTGATTTTACTATTCCGGCAGACTATTCGGATTATGTGCTTATGATCCATGAACTCTATCCCATAACAAATGGGAGCATTCCTCAGATGCGATTTTCTGAAGACGGCGGAAGTTCCTATATCAATACCCAGTATTACTCTGGCGTGAATTATCTTGCTCTTGGAAGCGCTACCCTTAACAATGCCAATATTACCAATGGAACCCAATGCAATTTAGCGCCAGGACTTTCTACCACTAATCCTCGGTATTACGCACGTATTAATCTCTTTAATATGAATAATGGCAATCAGCCTTTCTATACGGGTGAATGTATGTTTCGTATTAATGGTGGGGGTGTAAATTTTGGTAGTATTTTGGGCTGGAATGGCAATTCTCTCACGGTAGATAGAATGAGATTGTTACTTGATAGTGGTAATTGGGTAGTGCGAGCAGCGCTCTATGGCTTGGTTAAATCATAGGAGGGAGTAATGGCAACTAAAAATGAATTAGATTCAAACTATCCTATAGAAATAGAAGCGGGGGGTACAGGGAATACCTCCTTTTCAGTGCCCTATAGCGTAGTGTGTGGGGGAACCTCTTCAACCTCACCGTTGCAGGTTGTAGCATCATTGGGAACGAGCGGGCAAGTACTTACGAGTCAGGGCGCTGGAGCACTTCCCCAATGGGCAGATTTTTCTCCCAGCGGAGACGGAGGGTTAGTGCTTATAGAAAGCCAACAAGGGGCTGGTTCAGACCTTGAGTTTACTACGGGTATTACTACCGCCTACCATAATTTTATGATTGTGTTTACCAATGTCATCACTTCAGGAACAAGCTTCCAGTTCTCGCTTAATGGTGGTTCGAGTTATGTGAATACGGGTTATTACGTGGATAATCACTGGCGAGCATTTAACTCTACAACCTATAACACCAATAGCGCTTCTAATACATCTGCGCTCGGACTGGGAAGTATAGACTCTGGTTTTCCTGTTAATGGAGTATTTACCCTGTATCGGGGATTTGTAGGGGCATCTCCCTTTGATCCGGCAATGACGGGTATGTTTACCAATTTTCAGAGTGGGGGGAGTGTTTTAACGCTCACGCAGTTTATGGGATATCATGATGGCAATATTGATACCATTGATGCTATAAAAGTAGCGAGTATTACGTCAGGAACAGTTAGTTTGTATGGATGGATATTTTCATAGGAGACACTATGTTTTCATTTTTTGCGTCATTATTAAGTGCTAAGGCAGCAATAAAAGTAGCTATTGTAGCAGGAGCTGCATTGGTGGGGATTGCTAGTTATACTGTGCTAAAAAAGCCTCATGATAATCCAATAGAAGAATGTGCAGAATATATAATCGCCAAAGAAATAGGGTTTGATTTCGATCTTTCATTTACCTCTGCTGAATAACAACCTATTACTCTACTTCCTTCTTATGTCCCCCCTCGTGTTGGTTACGAGGGGGGGCAGTGTATTACCTCAATAACCCTCTACTCCTTAATGATTCTGCTAATATTTGAAAGTGGCTTATTATTAGAGTAGTCAAAGAGTCGTATGCATTCTTCAATGAACTTGGTGTTTGTTGTGTAGCTATCAAATGCTTTTTCAAAGAACTTCCCCAGCGGCAACCAATTAGGAATCTCCTCATTCCTTGAGATCTGGATGTAATAGTTCCACTGTTCCGAGTCATTATGTACGCGTACAATTGTCTTGTACGGCGCTTTCTCATGGCGAGTAGGCGCAGAGTACCGGTCGTCCATTTACTTCTCCTAGAGCCCTTGTCGGGCATTCTTTTGGCGCACTATATTATTCCTTGCTTCACGATATTTGGATTTTGGTAAATCAGCAAGAGACTCAATCTTGTACGCCTTATAGATTTCTTCTACCAGATCATCAAAGGTTCCTATCTCGTACTCAAGCTCCTCAAGTTGCTCTTTGCTAATGCGCTCATAGCTTTCATTCTTTTTATTATAGCGATGATTCAGGGCTGTTCCTTTTGCGTAAATCTCCCGCCGCTCTGCCATAGCACGCTCCCCATCATCATCAAGAGGATCCTCGGCAATAGAAATACCAAGGAGGTCTTGCGCTATTAATCGCTTTTTCTTTCCAATAAGAGAGCCAAGCTCGCCCAGATTATCCTTCTCTGGGTTGATCCTCATGCGGCTTTGTAGTCTCTGGCCTGATTCATGTCCCAGCTCGCCGACCAGATAATGAATATTGCGCTCGTCTTCAAGGTGATAGAAGGTGAGCGAGAGGCCGTTGGCGCTTAGTCCTTCGCGTGATGCTTGCATGATGGCATCAAAGTCTTCATAGTCAGTACCCCAGTACTGAGTAGTGCGGTTGGGGCGTACCATCTTATAGGCTGCCTGTGCCTTGGCAAGAGCGCCATAGAGATCATCGCAGGACGTTGCATGGCGTAACTTTTCTTTTAGAGCACTGTTCTCTTGCTGGAGTTTTTCAAGTTGATTTACGTACGGCTCTAGATAGAGCTTGAGAAGCGCTATAGTGAGTTCCATATTTTTTCTCCTTTAATGCTTCAAGGGCCTTTTCCGCGCGATACTGTATGCGGTCACCATGACAATCATAACACTCGCGATAATTTGACCATGTATACACCGGCTGATGACACCAAACACATTGATTTACGTGCATATGATACCCCTTTATCAAAAGTTAACAAACTTAACAAAGTTGACAAACTTAACATCATTTTACATACTTTGTTTGGGTTTGTGAAGGAGTACGATGAATGAGTTGATGTCTATTGGAAAGGCCGCGCAGGAGCTGCGTATCACCAAGAGCATGTTGCGTAGGTATGCGAGTTTGGGGTTGATAAAAACGACGCGTGGATGTGTTCGTGGATGGCGTAAATTTTCCCGAGAAGAAGTGGAACGGTTCAAGGAATTATTAGGAAGAATAAATGAATAAGATTTTTGTACGGGGTAATTTGATTGCAGATCCCATGATGCGTGATGTTGAGGTAAAGGGTGCGACCAAGAAGCGGTGTAGTTTTGCTGTCGCTTCCAATTATCGCAATAAGGCCAATACTGAAGAGACTATTATTTTTAATGTGACGGTGTGGGAAAGCGTAGCTGATCGCTGTGCATTTCTGCGTAAAGGGTCCAAGGTATTTATTATAGGGCGCCTTAAAGAGCGTGAGTATACCGATAAGGAAGGAAATGCCCGTAAGTCTTTTGAATTGGTAGTCGAGTCTATTGATTTTATTGCCAAGGAGCCGCACCGCGGCCAGAACGTAGGGGAATCTCCCGAGTGGGCACCGTCACAGGAGCAGCAAGTTATGGCTCTGCGTAAAAAGCAGCCCCCAAAGAATTATGATGACAGTGATTTACCTTTTTAATTCATAACTATAAGGAGTCAGGTAATGACTATAAATGATCTTATTTCAATTATTGATCTCTATGAGCGCGCATTGAAATTGGAGCCTAAAACAAAAGATGAAGAGGCTAATCGCAATCATGCGTTGAGTGTTCTGCGCAAGGATATCTTTGAAGTATTTGGGGGAATCGGCAAGAAGCGGGAAGTGGTAGCAGAGCACGAATAACTACGAGTATTATTAACCATTTATTTCAGGAGTCACTCAATGACTAAATACCTTCTGTTAGCCTTGTTGGCTACGGTCTCCACAGCGTCTGCGGCAGAGCGATTTTTCTATATGGACAGGGAAGGGGTACATGAAGTACAGCCTTGTTTTGTAGATCCGTTACTTCGTCGTATACCTGATGAAAAAATGGAAGAAGCGATGAAGCATATTGCGGTACGGGCAGTAAAAATGGACAACGGTGAGTATGCCCTTCATGCGCATGTTCGTGGTCTAGGTGGCGGTCCTCTGGCGGGTGTTGCAGCATACTGGACTACCAAGGCAGTGGGTTATGCGGGTATCGTGGGCGTTTTATACATGGATCCGTTGCTCGTTACCAGCATTGGCGGTATGACGGCAGCGGTTGAGGTTACCGCTAGTTATGCGGCATTTGTAGCAACAGCAGCTCCTACTCCCTAAATATATAAGTAAGGGGGGCTTGAGGCCCCTCTTTATACATCGAGAAGAGACATGACACTTTTAGAAGCTTTTAGATCACAATTTATTATTTTTATGGCGGGGATTATCCATTTTCTGGTACGGCGTTATATAAACCCCACTTATGGAAGTGACGTAAAGATTGATGCGCCTACATGGATTTTGATTATGGTGTTGTGGTTTGTCATTGGTACATGGGCTCGTTTTCACTTTCAATGGCCTATGTTGGGTATATGGGCTAAAGTTTTGACTCTATAAAAGGGGATTATTAATGGATTTTGAAATAATGTTTTCGTATCGTAAAACACTTCTTGTTTTGTTGGCCTCCTTTATTTTTCTTTTAATGGGGCCTTTTTACATTGTACATCCGGGTGAAGTTGCGATTCATAAGAGATTTGGTTCTATTATTAATACGCCGCGGGATGGCGGTATTTATTTTATGATTCCCGGTATTGATACTATCGTTTATATGAATAGGCGTATTAACAAGGTAGTCATAGAAACTAATTCTCTTTCCAAGGATTTACAATTTGTCTCTATTGGGGTTGCGGTTAACTATCAAGTAGAAGATGCTTTATCCCTTTATAGGGAAGTGGGATCGGACTATGAGAAGGTTATTATAGATCCATTAGCGCAGGAAAGTATTAAGGCTATTGTGGCGTGTTATACAGCAGAAGAGTTGATACAGCACCGCCATGAGGCGAAAGAAAGAGTGCTCAAGGATGTGAGTGAGCGCTTGGTGCCGCGCTATATAAGACTTATAGATTTCAACTTCGTGCATCTTGATTTCCATAAAGCGTTTATGGATTCCGTTGAGCAGAAACAGATAGCTCAACAATCGGCAATGACCGCTCATAATCTTACCAAGCGTATTGAAGAAGAAATGATCCAGAAAAAGCTTAAGATTGATGTAGCTGTGTATGAATTAAAGTCCCTCAGAGAACAAACTACACCGTTAATGATAGAGCTAAAAAAGATAGAGAAATGGGATGGAAGAATGCCGATGTACATGGGTGGTTCTACGCCACTTATTTCATTGGGAGAAAAATAATGCGGAAGGACTAAATGACTTTTGTAGATATTTTTTCTGCTATAAAAGAACGTACTGTTCGTATTTATCTACTATTGAAGAATACGTTGAAGTGATAACAACGAGCTTGGCGGAATATGGAGAATGGAAAAAAAGCAAAACCAAGAAGAAGACTGAAGAATGAACTGGATTAGCGTAAAAGATAGACTGCCGCTTGAAAGCAAAGATTATCTTGTTGTCTGCACAACAGTAACCGTGCGTCCTATCATTGCATCATGGATAGCTAATCAAGAAGGATGGTATGATACAACCCAACCCGATGATATTTATCCATTAGGAGGAGAAGTAACTCACTGGGCCGAGCTGCCACCTCTACCAATGAGAAAGGATGAAGAATGAACTGGATTAAGTGCAGTGATAGATTGCCTTCAGAATACAAAGATGTTCTTGTATTCTGCACTGATCACGATTCCAAGGATAAGGTTATTATGATGGCCTTCTATCAACCAAAGTCTCAGTCGTGGGATAGCGACTATACTGAAGGAATATTTGATTTAGATGAAATGGAAGTAACCCATTGGACGCCCCTACCATTGCCCCCAAGTGAAATCTGTGAATAAGCTACCTTGCTGCCACTGCGGCCATCACTGAAGAAGATAAGGAGAAAATCTGTTAATGGAGATTAATACCGTACTCTTATTGGTTATTCTGGCTATCATGATTGCAAAAAGTTTATAGAAGCAGGTTGCCAAAATAATTCTAATCTAGTATAAAAAGAGCGCTTGCGGCGCGGTGCCGTAGGTAATCTAGTCATCTCTATAACTACTACGTATATAGAGGGATTATTTTTAGATTGATATTAGTGGTGTAAGTAATAAGGCCAGCTTTTTAGGGCTGACCTTAATTATCTTGAATACCCAACTATCAGTATTAATTGAAGTTCGCCCTTTTAGTGATAATAAAAGGACAAGTATTGAGTACTCTTAAAAACACACAACCACGTAAGGAAGAATGTGTTATTAATTTCTAAAGAATATCCTGTATTCTACAGTACTTTTTCTATAAATCAAGTACATTTTTTCCAGGAAGATATTGGTAGGTTTAATCTTCTTGATGAAACAACTAAGAAGATAGTAAATGTCTTGATTTCCCATCTTAACCATTTCAGGATGAAGATATGTTGGCCGAGTTATGATCGCATTGGCAAGTTGGCTGGCTGTTCGGCAAGCACGGTAAAGCGGCGCATGAAATGGCTGCGTCATGTGGGCATACTTAAACTTACTCCTCGAAGAAATCGTTCTAATGGCCACCGTCGTTCTCATTTATATAGACTAGCTGATATGTTCTATGATCCATGGATGATGGGCTCGTTAAGGTATTTCTTTCCGGCGTTATGGTTTTCCTTGAGGCTCTTGGCTCCCCGCTCCAGATCAAGTGATAGGGGGTTATCCACAAAGCGTGACCCTATATGTCTTTATAGTGATTTTTTTATTAATAACAAAAAACCATCAAATAAGAGAAAAAGAGTAAAAAAATCACCTCGGTTGCTTACGCCTTCAACCAAAGATCCAACAAAAGGGAATGCCATAGTTAAAAAACAGATAGAATCTCCCCCATCGGAGATAGACCATGAATTACTTAAAATTATGCAGAAATTTGCTAGAACAGCAGGCATAGCTTGACACTTATGATATATAGGTCATACGTGGAGATATGATAAACAACTGGTAAGAGAGGACACTCATGAATGATGTTCTAAAAGATGCTAATAAATTACTTCTTGTGGCTGCTCATGTAATTGAGAAAGAATTAGAGGTGGTGAGTGATGATGATGATCTGCTGAATCTTGTGGGGGCTATAAGCCTACGGCACGGCATGGCTCTCTTGTTGAGTAAATATCGGGGGCAAGAGGGAGGCCTCTTTATAGATTGGGACTATGTGGATCATGTATTAAGTGAAAGAAAGGGAACAGAAAAGCCAGAGTTTCTCGCTTTTCTGGAAAAAACATTTAAGTGTGATGGATGTAACGTATGTGTAATAAGGGAGTGTAATGACTAAGCGTAAGACATTTTATTTAACTGAGAATACTCTTATTGCCCTTGATGCTCTCTATATCAACAGGATAGCCAAGCGCGATAAGTTACCTTTATCTTCCTTGGTAGATGAAGCAATCATCGAGCTGTATAAAAAAGAATTCAGTGAGACAAAGAATGGAAATTAAAGATCAGCGTACCTGTGATTGGTATTTTGAAGGAGAGGAGCGATGTCATTGCATTGGCTGTTTCGATTTCAAGAAAGATTACGTGCCCAAAGGCGAGCCTATCCCAAGCTCTATACAACAACCATGCGATAGAGAAAAACAATTAGGAAGTTGTAATGAATGTAAACTTGGGGGAATCTGATGATAGATTACAAAAAGCTGGCCAACAACTCAGAAGACGCAGCTCCTGAACTCGACCATCCACGCAAACACCATCAACGCACACAGGATTCAACTGAGAGCGCAGAAAAGATAGCGCGCACTATCAATACATTCTATCACGACAAAGAGGCGTACGAGGAATTTGTACGAGCTGTAGGAAAAGATACTGCTCTGCGCTGGATGGCTATGTTTATACAGCGGAGTCAGAAGGAATAGGGATTATAATTTGGTGAGAGTGTGTTATAGTACATGATTATACATGTAGAAGAAGGGAATAATCATCATGTTTTTTAAAAAACCCAAAGTATCTCTTGAGCAATTCTTTAGTCTTATGGACGAGGCTAGTGGCCATATAGAATGGCTACGTGGGCAACAGGATAGCGAGTTGTTGCGCGCACTCTCTGAATCTGGCTGTGATAGTGAGGAGAGGAAGAGAGAAGCGCTTATTGAGTTACGAGATCAGACGAATCTGCTTCATGAGGTTATTACTTCTCATTCTTTCAGGAGGGTTCGCGCTATTCCCCCTATGTATATGCCGGACGATGTTGTAGGTGAGCTTCAAGAGCACATAACTCACACTGAAATTGAATTTATTAAACAGTATATATTCACTATTTTATGTTTACGCCAAGAGCTTCCTCAACTTTAAACTAAAATTAAACGGCTAGGCCTCTATAATGAACTTTAAAAACTATCTATATGACCTCCTACCCCCTCTTTTAGTTGGAGTGGGACTTATTCCTCTCCTTTTATTTAATATTAATCCACTGTTGTATGTTCTTGGTATATTCTTTTTTGTGTTTTGGAAGATAGTAAACCTACTCACTGATATTTTAATACAGCTTAAGTATCTAGAAGTCGAGGTACAGGTAATAAGAATTATGTTACTAGTGAACGATAGAGATGACGCTCTTCCAACCAGAATAAAGCAATCTATAAAGACCTGATGAAGATAGGGCGACTTGTAAGGGAATAATGATGAGAAAAGCAATAAAAAAAAAGTTTGATGAACAATTGTTAGGTGTAAAAGGCTGCCAACATATTGAGTCTGTTGATGAAGGATTTTCATCGATCACGTTTCAAGACAAAGATGGCGATCATGAGACATGGTTCTGTCGTCCTTGTTGGGACAATTTTTTTGATCGATTGGCTGAAATGCATTCCGATGTCGATAGCCAAAGAGAGCTCATGAAATTAAAGCAGTCACCGCTTAATTAAGCAGGGCATAAGAGTAATCATCCCTCTTAGTATCCATTATTAACATTCTCTATTCACAAATCTATCCTCCCGTTGTATGCTTCGCGCGAGCAGCGCCCATACCATAGAAGGAGTAGATTATGAAGACTAAAAAAAGCCATAATCCTATCAGTAAAGAAACAAAGCAGAAAAAAGTTCGCCCCGCCACCGTGCCTCTAGGCCGATTCAATGCGTGGAAAGACTGTACCCTAGACCCCAATGCCCAAGCCCAATGGATAGAAGAACTATTTGACTGGGCTGACCAACCGTCCTCACTCCACATGGTCTCTTTTTGGAGATCAAAACAAATAGCCCGTAAAACATGGCAGGAATGGCAAATACGTTACCCCGCTATAGGTGAAGCTACGGAAACCGTTATGGATATGCTCGGCGAACGCAGAGAATACCTCGCGCTCTTCTCCAAGGACAATGGTGTATCACCTGAAGCTATCTTTAAAACATTGCGCTATTACGATTATGCAGCCCGTGCTTTATGGGAAGAAGAACGCAAGTCCCGTGAAGATCTTGCCCGTATACGTACTGAGGACGATGAGAAACCAACCATTACCGTTGTTGAAATGGAAAAGTTTACTCTTACGCCCGAGGAAGTTGCTGGCCGCGACCACAAGAAAACACGTGAGCGTGGGCGTGATACCCATAACGAAAAAAGAAGATCTAGAAAACAATCCTCACAAAATGTGAGTGAGTATGACTAAGAAAATCTACACCTTCCATATAAGTGGAAGACCCACAGCCCTACAGCGTCCTCGCATAACACGCTATGGGGCCTACGATCCACAACAGGCAAAAAAGGAGGAGGCCGCACTTGAGCTACGGCACCAACGTAAGGATGAAGGCTTGCGACTACCCCTTGAAGGACCTCTTAAGCTCGTTCTTACATTTTATATGCCCCTCTCATCAGTAGCAAAGAGGCTGGGATTTAGGCAGCTAGACCCTCACTTTAAGCGGCCTGATATTGATAACCTGATTAAATATGTTCTGGATGTTGGTAATAAGGTTTTATGGAAGGATGATGCTACTATTGTGTCGGTAGAGGCTTCAAAGATATATTTCGAGACGCCCTTTACGCTCATTACTATAGAAAGCTTTACCCAGGATGAATAATGGCGACGGCTAAGATTAGTATGGCTCGCGAAGAGGAGCGTCTCAGAATGTATCGTGATGCTATGCTTTCTCTTTTTGATGCTTCCATGAAGGAGAGTTTTGCGAGTGAACATAAATTTAAATCGGCGAGGGAGCGCTTGGAGAGGGCTGCTGAGCGTATGGAGAGTAGCGCCTTAAGGGAGAAGTGGAATGAACTTAAAAGAAACGCTAAAACCAGAGACGAGATTGCGGCTCAATAAATGGAAGCCGCGGGATTACCAACTTCCCCTTGTTGATGCTATAGAAAATAAAGGGTATAGAAAAGCGCTCGTGGTAATGCCAAGGCGTGCGGGAAAAGATATCACGTGCTTCAACCTCATGCTTCGTGAAGCACTCAGGAACGTAGGGGTGTATTTCTACTGTCTCCCTACGTTCCGACAGGCTCGTCTTGTTATCTGGGATTCTATTACGAATGATGGACAGAGGTTCCTCGACTTTATTCCTGAGGAGCTCATAGTAAAGATCAACTCTCAAGAGATGAAGATTACGCTTATTAATGGGTCTATTATCCAGCTTATTGGATCGGATACGTATGACACCTCTCTTATTGGAACCAATCCCCGCATGATAGTGTTCTCTGAGTATGCTCTTGCTGATAGTCGTGCCTATACGCTAGCCGCACGGCCTATTCTGAATGCTAATCAGGGGAAAGTGATTATCATCTCTACCCCCCGCGGAAAGAACTCACTCTGGGAGTTATATAACATAGCCTCAAACTCACCTGAATGGTTCTGTCAGCGGCTCACCTTGGATGAAACCCAGCACATATCGCGCCATGAGATAGAGCGTGAGATCGCTACCGGTGAAATTAGCCCTGATCTGGTCCAACAAGAGTATTTTTGTTCATTTGAAGTAGGCCATGAAGGCTCTTATTACGCTAAATACATAGACAGGATGCGTCTTAATAACCAGATCGGCATTGTTCCATGGGAGCCAAGCTTCAAAGTGCATACAGCATGGGATCTTGGTGTCAGAGACGCTACTTCAATTATTTTCTTCCAGACG
Source organism: uncultured Gemmatimonadales bacterium (assembly GCA_964619975.1). Taxonomy (GTDB): domain Bacteria; phylum Gemmatimonadota; class Gemmatimonadetes; order JACCXV01; family JAHWKZ01; genus DATLFF01. The sequence goes on along the minus strand of CAZUIY010000370.1, from coordinate 12,373 downwards.
GTTGGCCAAACGGTGCGTATTATAGATTGCTACGAGAAGAATAAGGAGGGACTCGAGCACTACGTCAAGGTGCTTGAAAGTAAGCCATACTCGTACGGTAGGCATATTTTCCCTCATGATATTAAAGTTATGGAGCTCGGTTCAGGCATTACGCGCATAGAAAAACTTCGCCAGTTGGGGGTAAAGGTGACCGTTGCAGATGATGTATCGGTTATGGATGGTATAGAGGCGGTGCGTTCGGCCTTTGCTAAGATCTGGATAGATGATAAAAGCTGTTCGTCCCTCATAAAAGCATTGGAGAACTATCGGCAGGAGTATGATAGCAAGCGTAATATCTATAAACCTCAGCCGCTCCATGATTCTTATAGTCACATGGCTGATGCGATGAGATATCTCTGTATATCGCTACCTAAGACACGAGACGGGCTATCTGCTGAAGATCTTGATAGAATGTATAGAGAAGCTATGTATGAGGGAACGACCAAGCTCCCGCCTATCTTTGAAGACACGAGGTTTAGAATATGAATTCGATGAGAATGTGTAATAAGTGTCACGACTTTATTATCCACTGTAGGTGTTTTTAGGGAGAAATGGAGCAATGGGAAACGCAATTATGATTCAAGTAAAGAATTAATCTTGCATCTGTGGCATTCCCTTTCTACACTGACGATCAAACGTCTTTTTAAAAGGATGAGAGTATGTTGTTGCCACCGACCATTGGTCAGATTTACTTTGATGAAGAGCACAAAGATGCCAAGTCTCGTGCTGAAACGTTCTATAATGATTCCATAACCCTTAACCTTGCTTTTCAGACAGAGGCTACCACTGATACCAGGTTCGTTGCTGGGGATCAGTCTGTGTGGAACGATATATATGGGAACCTTCCTATTAATCGTCGAAAGCAATTTAATTTTAACCGTGTTAGGCGCGTGGTTAACACTATTGAGGGGTACCAGCGGCGTAATCGCAAATCAACCATCGTGGTTCCGGTGGAAAATGCAGATGAAAATACAGCAGATCAATACACACGCATACTCATGTGGGTTAATCAGCAGAATGGGGTATTGGAAACTATTTCCGATGCATTCCATGGCGCTCTTATAACCGGCATGAATCTTCTTGAAGTCACCCTTGATTACAGGACTGATCCTGTCTCGGGTGACTTTATACTTCAGTCATGTCCCTATAACTCATTTGTTATAGACCCCTACTTTAGAAAGCAGGATCTTTCTGATTGTAACGGGATATGGAAGCGTAGTTATGTGACCAAGAAAGAAGCAATGTCTCTTCTTCCTGAGCATAAAGATCGCATTATGAATATGCAGGGACAGGTTGGCGGCTCCCAAGATGGTAAGTTTTATTTTATGCCTCAAGCGTATAACTGGGGCCCTAAGCGCTATTTAACCTATGATGAGTTCTATTATCGTGACTATCGCATGCAAAAGATGGTGATGGATGTAGAGACTGGCGAGACAACAGAGTGGCGTTCTGGGGATCAGGATCTTCTTAAGGAAACTTTGCGCGCCTATCCACAGTTGACGGTAATAGATCAGGAAATACCTACGGTGCGTGTAACTATCATGGTGCAGAATCATGTGCTCTATGATGGGCCTCATCCACTAGGGATTGATCGTTATAACTTTATTCCTGTTTTGGGGTACTACTATCCTGAGCTTCCGTACTTCCCGTATCGTGTGCAGGGCGTAGTACGCGGACTGCGTGACCCGCAGTACCTCTATAATCGTCGTAAGGCGATTGAGTTAGACATCCTTGAGTCACAAGTAAACTCAGGATTTATCTACAAAGAAAATGCCCTTGTTAACCCTAAAGATATTTTTATGACAGGACAGGGCAAGGGGATAGCGCTCAAAGAAGAGGCGCAAATTACGGATGTGCAGCAAATACAAGCGCCAGCTATTCCGCCTACTATGATAGAGCTTTCCAAGATCCTTGCTCAAGAGGTCCAGGAAATATCGGGGGTTAATGAAGAGCTGTTGGGTTCAGCGGTTGATGACAAGGCGGGAATATTGTCTATGTTGCGCCAAGGAGCTGGGCTTACTACCTTGCAGATATTGTTTGACCAGCTGGATTACTCGCAAAAGTTGCTTGGCCGTTTGATGATGGAAATTATTAATGTTAATTTTGCGCCGGGTAAAATACAGAGGATTTTGGGGAGCCAGGAGCCTATCTCTCCTCAATTTTATAATAAAGCTTTTGGGAGATATGATGCAGCCATCGAAGAAGGACTTAACACGACTACACAAAGGCAGATGCAGTTCGCTCAACTCTTGCAGTTGCGAGAGGCTGGAGTCCCAATACCTGATAATGTCTTACTGGAAGCTGTTACTGTGCAGAATAAGAAGAAGCTTATCGAATCTATTCAGCAGGCTAACCAGCAAGCACAGCAAGCCCAACAAGCACAGGAAGAGGCGCAATTACAACAAATCCAGGCCCAAACACAGCTTGCGCAGGCCAGGGCGACCGCAGACGAAGGACTCGGCTATGAACGACTCAGTCGCATCCAAGAAAACCAGCAACTTGCCGTAGAGCGTCAGGCTGAAGCACAGAAAGATCGTATGAGCGCTGTTCTTGATGCTGTCCGTGCGCTTAAAGAACTTGATACTCTTGATTTAGATAATCTTCAGAAATTACTGGCGCTTGAAAATATGGTTAAATCGCGCGAGAATCAAAGTACCCTTCCTCAGAGTAGTATGAGTATGGGAGATAGAGGATCTTATTAACCCTTGCTGGTATTCCAGCAGTTTCTCCGAAAGGCCAACAATGGCAAAACGATATCATCAATCTGTACGTGATCGTCTTAATGAGGGCGAAGGTATGGTTAAACGCGCAATGGATAGCGCAAAGAAAAGCCGCAAAGGTGGGGATGCCTACCCAATCGGTAATGACTATTCAAAGCATGCCAACCTTCCTGACCAAGTAATGTTCAAGTCTGCCGGCAGTGATTATGACGGCATGCGTGGACGTGAAATTGGCAATGAGCTTTCCAATATTCGTGAACAGCTCGTTGGTGACGATGCAAAAGCACGTTCTGATTTTAAATTAAGAAAGGCGTAAGTATGTTGATGCTGAGACCTAATCGTAAGGCCAACAAAGTACTCTATTCTCTTATTGGAATTCCTGCGCCATTTGCCAAACAGCGCATGAGTGAAAAGGAGAAGAAAGTAAACGATCGGCTCGCATCAGAACTACGAACTCGCATCAAATAGATACCAACCTAATCAGACCAGGGGTAGTTCTCGATACCTCATCACCTACCCCTGGTCCCTTGTAAGGAGATATAATGCCTAAGAAGAAAAATAAAAAAGAAGTGAAAGCGGGAAAGAAAGCAGCTCGCGTCCTTAAAAAAGACATAAAAACAGGTAAAAAAGAGCAGAAAGTAGCAGATGTTATGCATGAATTTAAAGAAGGAGATCTAAGATCTGGATCAAAAAAAGGACCCCTTGTTAAGAATCCCAAGCAGGCCATCGCGATAGCTTTGAGTGAGGCTAGACGTCAAGCCCGCAAGATAAAACCTGCAAAACTTGATAAAAAACGCAAGTAACAAAGCGCTTCATTAGTGTCTCTCTCATTGAGAGTACATTCTCTACAACCCAGAGTTTGAAACCTTTCTCTGGGTTGTTTTTTTTGATGATAATTGGCATGATTGGCGCGATGATAAGGAGGGATGGATGAAGAAAAGAGATAAGACAGTAGGTCAAGCGGCCCTTGAACTTCAACAAAAGGCTCAGCAATCTCCCCATACACATGGCGTTGAGGATCAGACGCGGGAGCAGTTAACTGATTATGAAAAAAACGTTCTTGAGTGCGCTCAGACATTCAAAAATAATCATCCCGGTGTTGATTTCTTTGTGGTGGTGTTAACCAAGGCAGAGAAGTTGTTGGGTAATGTGATCCGCAACTATTTTATTGGCCGTTACACCTGTCCAATGCCAAATTATGACCAGACTGTTTTTAGATATACGCACGAAGATGACAATATTAGACTTGTATGGACACTTCCTAATCGTGCTGCATGCCATGCTATCATCGCCGATCCGTTGGCGGTACGTTCCGAGGCGCGCCAGTTGGTTGCGTATGTTCTTGATTTCCAAGATGGCACGCTTGCATCGTTGGCGAAGCGATTGAATAAAGAAGATGAATTAAAAACAGGCATAGTGCTTGAATTAAAAGAAGGAACCGCATGAGTGAAGAGTTAAAGCAAGAACAGAATGATGGTGTTGCGCTCCTTTCCCAAGAGGAAGAGCCGCAAGGAGAGCAGCCAGTTGAAGAACTAGAGGCGCAGCAACCTCAGGAGAGTGTTCATGATCGTAATTATCGGAAGCTCCGTGAAGAAAAAGAGCGATTGCAGAAAGAGCGCGATGAGATGCTCAAGTGGATGCAGCAGGTAACTACGACCCAGAAGCAGCCTCAGCAACCTGAAGCGCCACGTCCCCAGTATAATCCCGATGATTTAGTGGAGTGGAAAGTTGTTGATCAGGAGATGAACCGCTTGCGCAGTGAATTTAATCAATATAAGCAACAGAGCCATGAACAGATGGTGGAAACACAGCTTCGAGCACGCTATAACGACTTTGATAGTGTTGTATCAAAGGAGAATATTGAACTATTACGAGAACGCTTTCCAGAAGTTGCCAATACTATCAGTTCGTCCTCTGACCTCTATAATAAGGCCGCCAGTGCCTATACGCTTATAAAGCAATTTGGCATACATAGAGAGGCTGACTATGCGCCACAACGCGAACGTGCACAGGTTAATGTGGCAAAGCCCAAGCCAGCGGCACTTGTGTCACCCTCTATAGGATCACAAGCTTTGGGTGCGGCAGCGGCCAATGACCGCAAATTAACTCCTGATCTACAAAAAAGACTCCGTGAGGAGATGCTGGCTAATAGCAAAAAAGGCTATTTTAGCTAGAACCCTATACCCACTTGATGGCCTCCGCAGTTTTAAGAGATTGATACTCCTTTTCCTGCGGAGGTTTTCTTTACATTCTTGCGTGTCTTATTCTACACTTCTCAGTGGCTGTATCACGCCATCGCCAGCGTATCGGCAGTACGGTGTTCGCCGAGCCATAGGCCGTAAGAGTGTTCGCCTAGCTCACGGACGTAAAAGGAGAGTCTTCGTCCAGCTCTTAAGGTGTTTAGCTCGTGACACTTCGTCACTGACTAAACGAGTATTTACTTACTAGCTTTAAGGGGAAATCTATGGCTATAACTACGTCATCGATCCTTTCAGCGCCGGTGCAAGAATCATTTAATATGAAATTATTGTCTGTACCGACGCCGAACTTTATTCATAAGGTTCCGGCTAAAGAGTATGAGTTTCCACGTAATGGTGGTACTACTATGCGCTTTAGACGTCCGAACCGTTTAAATCCAGCTCTTGTACCTCTTGGTAATTCAGGCGTTACTCCTCCGGGACAAACCCTGACAGCATTGGATATCGATGCTGAAATGTCATTCTATGGTGACTACTTACAGATCAATGAACAAGTGGTCTTACAAAACCAAGAGAATGTATTAAACGAAGCAGCGCTTGTTCTTGGTATCGCTTTACGCGAAACAGAAGATACCCTGACTCGTAATATGTTGGCAGGGACAGCGGCAGCAATTAACTGCGTTGGTGGTGTGAATGGTGACAACCCTACTGAGGTATCCCGTTCTGACGTTAATGACGTTATCCGTACTCTTTTGAGTGCTGATGCCTACACGGTATTGGATACTATTGAGGGTGAAGATAAATACGGTACAGCGCCGGTTCGTAACTCGTACTTCGCGCTTTGTCACACTAACTTAACGGGTGATCTTGATGCAGTTAATGGATTCGTCCACAACTCTCAATATCCTAACCGTGGGCCAGTGCTTCCATCGGAATGGGGAGCTATTTCCAACCTTCGTTTCTTGGTGTCTTCTATCGGTTCTATAACAAGCACGGCATCCAACTTGGGTGCGGATGTGTACAACATCTTCTGCGTTGGTATGGAAGCGTATGCATGCATTGAACAGGATGGCTACTCGGCGCAATTTATTTATCTTCCTGCACAGTTTAGTGGGCCGCTAGCACAGAACGTAAGTCTTGGTTACAAGTTTGCTCAGGTTCCTAGAATTCTGAACGAAGCTTGGGTTCTTAACCTACGTGCGACACGCGCTTAATAAGGAGGAGAGACTATGTCTTACAATACAATAATCGCGCAAGGTAGATTTACGTCTGACGGAAGCGCTAAAACCATTGAACTTCCACAGTCAGTAGACTGGATGGCAGTGTATAACAAGACTGTAGCTGACGCTGATCAAACCACTGCTATTGGTGTTAAATACTACTGGCAACGTGGCTTTGCTGATGGCGAAGGCTGGGAGATGAAAAAGTCCAATGCTGCCAATGCGGCTAATTTGGATGATTATCTTTCTTCTGGTGGTTTTACCTATGTCGATAGTTCAGCAAGCCCTAATGGTGCTTTGAATGCTACTACAACTGCTATCTCAACAGCTGCTATACCAGTAGTTACCAACTCAGGTACTAATGGATTGTCTGCTGGTGATGTGGTTCGTATCATTAATACTACAAGCGCGCAGCAACTTGGTGGCTTTGATTTCACTGTTGGCCATAATACCTTAACATCTACTACCTTCAGCTTGGATTATATGTCTCAGTTAGGAGATGCAGGTACCACTGGTTCATGGATGAAGATCAAGTTCGATCCTATTTATTACCCACGTCACCGTTACATCACCAAAGTAACAAAAGCATCATCTGCGGTTGTTACTTTGTCAGTTAAACACGGGTATAAAGTAGGCCAAGAAGTTAAGTTTGTTGTTCCTGCTGCTTATGGCATGAGTGAGTTGAACGGACTTCGTGGAACTATTACCGCGATTGATACCACGGTAGCAACGGGTAACACCATAACCGTTGATATCAATTCGTCTGGGTTTACAACATTTGCATTCCCAGCAACAGGCGATGTTCCATTCTCTCCTGCGTACGTGGTACCAGCAGGTATGGATACACCTATTGCATTGTCGAATAACGTAGATATTAGCTCTGATGCAACCGTTAATACCGGGTTTATCGGTATGACACTTGCAGCTGGTGCTAATAGCCCTGCGGGACAAAACAATGATGTGGTTTACTGGGTAGCTGGTAAGTCATTCAGTGTTGATAACGAGTAATCGTATGGGGGCATTACGCCCCCTTTTTTAAGAAGGATAGTTATGCAACCAATAAAAGATGAAACACAAAAAAAGCCTCTCGATAAGAAAGCACTTACCTATCAAAGGGATAAAGATAGAGAAAAGGTTAAGGGTATATTTCGTAACTTCGAGACGAGGGGTGGCTCGATCAAGTTCCCTTTTAGGGGCTATAAGGGCGATCCTATTGAATGGTATGAGCTTACCGACGGTAAGACTTATGAGATCCCACTGGGAGTAGCCAAGCATTTAAATAAAAACTGCTGGGTTCCTGAATATCAACACCTTGGTGATGATACCTTCCGTGGCGCTATTCGGGGCACAGGTAAGATGTCGGTTCTTAGTAAGAAAAAGAGATTTGGCTTCCAATCATTGGAATTTATTGATACAGAAGACCTGACTATGGAAGGTCGTCCAATGAATGAAGTTGTTGGCGTTAAGTTTCAGTAGGATGGAGCAATGGCAGAAGTAGTAAATATCGCATCTCCAACGTACCAGCCTGCTATGCGTGTTATTTCTTCCATTACACAAGCAAACCCGGCCGTGGTCACTACCTCCATTGATCATGACTACGGCACGGGGGAAATTGTGCGATTTTTTTTTCCTGAGCCCATCTTTGGTATGAAGCAGATTAACGGGAAAAGAGGAAGGATAACCGTTACGGGAACGACCACCTTTGAGGTTGCTATAGATACCACCCATTTTGATGCATTTTCTATCCCGGCTGGAAATAGGCAATGGCCACAGGTGCTTCCTGTTGGGGAGGTAAACTCTACGCTCCGGTTTGCGACAAAAAATGTATTGCCTTCGGGTGATAGATAAGAGTAGTATGGTAAGAAAATAGGAGACTGTAATGGCAGATTCAACTCTCGAAGCTATACAAAACAAAGTACGACGTTTGACGCGTACCCCCTCAGAGGCTCAGCTTTCAACAAGTGACCTTAATGAATATATCAACACTGCGGTGCTCTATGATTTTCCCGAAGAGTTACGCCTTTTCTCTCTGAGAACAACACTGACTTTTTATTGTGCTCCCTATATAGACACGTACGAAAATGGCGATGGCTACTTACCCACTGATTTTAAAGATATCTACATAACCCTTCATCCACCTGTATTTATAGCAGGCTACCAATCCTGGTTTTCTCAAGATCGTTCACAGTTCTTTGGTGCCTATCCTCTCGTTACTACTATAACTGAGCTCGGCACAGGCGATGGGGTAACTACTTCATATAGTGGGACTCTTTCATCCATCCCCGTATTGAGAAATCAGGTTCTCTTTGAATCCGTGTCTACAGCAAATGGAAGACTCGCTGTCTATGATGATGGTTCAGGGACATTGAGTGGCGATGGATCAGGTACTATTAATTATGTAACAGGCGTTTATTCCGTTACGTTTAGCTCAGCGCCCGCGTCCGGCAAAGCAGTGAATGCCCAGACGGTGCCGTACGTAGCGCAGCGTCCACAGTCCTTGTTGTACTTTGACAATAAGATTACGTTACGACCAGTTCCTGACCAGCCTTACAAGATCGATATAGAGGCGTATAAGCGCCCTACCGAATTATTGTCATCAGCACAGTCGCCTGAGCTCGCACAATGGTGGCAATATATAGCATATCTGGCCGCGCGCTTGATCTTTCAGGATAGACAGGATACTGATTCAGTTGCTCAGCTTATGCCAGAGCTTAAGAGGCAAGAGCGTTTAGTGCTTAGAAGAACATTGGTCCAGCAATCAAACCAGCGATCAGCTACTATTTACAGCGAGTCTAGCACGCTTGGTAACTGGGGCTGGTGGGGATTTTTTAATAACTAAGGAGAGATAATGGAAGAAAAGAAAAATATTGATCTGCGCAGGCTCTTACTTTCACGAAAATTTAAAAAGATAGAAAAGCGCGCTGTCCAGCCACTTGAAGAGAGTGAATTCCCCCAGGACCTCCCCGATGAATGTGATAATTGTGATGCATGTGAACAAGAATGTGAGACAGGAGAAGAGTAATGGCATATAACCAAAATATACCAGCCGCTTCTGATAGATTAAGCGTATCGCAGGCAGACCTTCAGGGGAACTTTCAGGCTCTTAAGACCCTTATTGATGTAAATCATGGCACCTTTGGCGCTTCTGATGAAGGTAAGCATAAGTTCTTACAACTTCCAGAACAAGGCTCAGCTCCAACCGTTGCTGCAAATGAAGCTGGTTTATATAGTGCTGTCGGCGCAGATTCAGCAGTTACTGAACTTGTTTTTAGAAGAGAATCGAATGGTACTGCTATACCATTTACTGAAGGGTCTTTAGGAGCTACGCAATCTACTGGATGGTGTCGTGAACCCTCAGGCCTCATTAAGAAATGGGGCTACGTCACTGGTGCCGCTTCATTTGCTATAGATTTAACAGCAACAGGCCCAACGCTAAGTGCGCTTTATAATGTTCAATTTACACCAACTTCATCAGTAACAGCGTATGTATCAGCTTCAAGTGCAACAGCACTAACGTTAAATCTTTCTTCTTCTGGTAATGGTTATTGGATGGTATTAGGCAAGGAGTAATCCGTGGCATTTCAAAAGTTCCTGATCGCTCCATTTAATAGCGGATTAGTAAATAATGTTAAGCCGTTCCTAATCCCAGACGACGCTTTCGAGGCTCTTGATAATGCGTATGTCTATCGTGGGCGTACGAGGAAACGCTTTGGCTCCTATTTAATGAATACTGGCCACGCGGTAGGAGTACAACAGCTATACTCTCGTTTGAGGATAGATTTGGGCGATACGGGTGCGTCACCCTCCACGCACAATTTGCCTGCTGGCGCTAATCAGCTTGCGCTGGGACAAATGTTCTCTATTGGCGATGCTATATTTACGGTCTACCAGCTTGGCGCCGGCGTTGCTACTTACTCAACGAGTGGCTCAATAAGCGCCACTATTGATTCAACTGTCAGCCCTAATACCGTTACCTTTACAGGTGTAGGCACCGGTAACGCTGTGTATTGGTATCCTGCGCGGCCTGTCATGGGGATATTTAACTTTGAAAATGAAGATGTAAATGCTGAAGAAACGTTTGCTTTTGATACAACGTTTGCCTACACATTCGATGGGACGGGATGGGAGCGATTGGGAACTGCTGCATGGACGGGCACTGACTCCCAGTTCTTCTGGGGGCTTAATTATCGGAGCTCGGTGGCCTATCAAACGTTCTTCTTTGTGGTGAATTATAACGCTGCAGATCTTATTAAATATTGGGACGGTAGCGCATGGAATAATCTCCAGCCAGCTATTAATGCGGGGGGGGATACCCTAGATAGCGCACGTCTTATTGTATCTTTTAAAGATAGATTTATTGCCCTCAATACAAAAGAAACTATTTCCTCCTCTTCGCGCACGTTTGTAAATAGAGCGCGCTATTCACAAGTTGGAAGCCCTTTGGATGCGACTGCTTTCCGAGAAGATACGCCCGGGCGCGGTGGTTTTTTGGATGCGCCAACGCGCGAAGCTATTATTACGGCAGAATTTGTAAAAGATAGACTTATTGTCTATTTCGAGCGTTCTACATGGGAACTTGTTTACCTTAATAATGAATCATTTCCGTTTACCTGGCAGCAAATAAATGCTGAGCTTGGCGCGGAATCAACCAATTCCATTGTTCCCTTTGATAAAGTAGCCCTTGGTGTTGGTCAGGTTGGCGTGCATGCATGTAATGGGGCTAATGTGGAGCGTATTGATGAGAAGATTCCTGATGAGGTCTTCAAGATTCATAATGGTAACCAGGGTGTAGAGCGTGTAGCTGGTATAAGAGATTATAATACTGAGCTCGTGTATTGGGCCATCCCTGATTTTAGGACCAACCCAACCTATCCCAATAGAGTATTGGTGTTTAATTATGCCACAGGGTCATGGGCTTTTAATGACGATTCGTTTACCGCTTTCGGGTACTACCAGCCATCAAATGACCTGACGTGGGCTGATGCTACCTTTACATGGGAATCTTCTGATGCATCCTGGAACTCCGGTCAGTTCCAATCGCAATATCAAAAAATACTGGCGGGTAACCAAGAAGGATTCATGCTTGTTATAGATCCTGATAGTGCGCGTAATGCACCTTCGCTTCAAATCACTAACATGAGTGTGTCGGGATCTATTGTTACGCTTACCGTTTATAAGCACAATCTCCAAGAGGGCGAGTATGTTGCAATTGAAAACGTGCTTGGTCTTTCTGGACTGTCTCGTACTATTTATCAGGTATACGATGTGGTAAGCGCTGACTCTTTTACTATACGTCAGTCAGGAGTAACGGGTAGTTATACGGGGGCGGGTACTATAGCTCGAGTTTCTCGTATACAAATACTTTCAAAACAATACAACTTCTTTGCAGAGAGTGCTCGAAACCTTTTTGTTTCAAAGATTGAGTTTATGGTTGATAGAACGGATAGCGGGGAATTTACCGTTGATTATTCTCCCTCTTCATCAGATCTTGGCACCCTAACATTAGCTGAAGCAGCAGGATCCTTACTAGGAACAGGTGTTGTTGAAACAACTCCTTATGATCTTGTGCCGCTTGAGGCATTCCAATCTCGACTATGGCATCCGCTCTATTTACAAAATGAAGGCAATGTTATCCAATTAAAGATATACCTATCGGACGAACAGATGATAGATGAAAATATTGCATGGAGTGATTTTGAATTACATGCAATGATGTTTTATGCGACACCTACCAGTCGCCTTGAATAGAAGGAGAAGCCATGAAGAAGCTACTTTTTTTATTGATAGCATCAAGTGCTCTCGCAATGGAAAAAGCCGCTTCTGAGAGTGCCATCTCGGTGGCTAGAAAAAAATCCGAGCAGCGAAACAGGGATGCGATCTGCTCCCTTATCCTTGAGTTGTACGTAGATCCCCATAATAAAGATATTCGCAAGTATTTAGCCCCCGCATTAAGCAAGAAGCTCAATGAATACTACTATTCAGGGCAGCCCGAAAAGAAGAAAATTGTAGAGATGCTCCGTAACCTCTCTGATGACGATAGCCATAGAACCCCCTCCCCTCCTCATGATATTAAACATTATATTGAAGGATTGGTGGTAGAGGCGGTTGGTGACGCCTTAAAAGAACGCGACGAGGCACTCAGGGTTCGTGATAAAGAACTACAGCTTGAGGCACAAAAGGCACGCTTGGCTCTTCT
>CAZUIY010000369.1:0-1998 GCA_964619975.1 uncultured Gemmatimonadales bacterium | reverse complement strand
CTCGGCCGAGAGCATGACCGCGTCGGTGCCGTCGTAGATCGCGTTGGCGACGTCGGAGGCCTCGGCCCGGGTCGGACGCAGCGAGGCGGTCATCGATTCCAGCATCTGGGTGGCCACGATGACCAGCTTCCTCGCCTCGTTCGCCCGGCGGATGATCTCCTTCTGGAGGATCGGCACGCGCTCGGGCGGCAGCTCCACGCCCAGGTCTCCTCGTGCCACCATCACGCCGGTGGCCTCCTCCAGGATGCCGTTCAGGTTCTCCACCGCCTGTGGCTTCTCGAGCTTGGCGATGACCCCCACGTCGGGATCCCCGCAGGCGCGGAGCTCATCCCGGAGCTCCACGATGTCCTCGCGGCGGCGGACGAACGAGAGCGCCACGTAGTCGACGCCGTGACGGCAGCCGAACCGCAGATCCTCCCGGTCCTTGTCGGTCAGGGCCGGGGTCGAGATCGTCACCCCCGGCAGGTTGATCCCCTTCTTCTCCTTGAGGACTCCCCCCTCCACGACGCGGCAGCGGACGATGTCGCTTCCCTCCACCTCCTCCACCGCCAGCACCAGGCGCCCGTCGTCCAGGAGGATGCGGTCGCCGGGCTCCACGTCCTGGGCGATCTCGCGGTACGTGGTGGTCAGCACCTCGCGCGTCCCCAGGCCGTCTCCCGGCCTCAGGTACACGGTCTCGCCGCTCACCAGGTCGACCGCGCCGCCGTCGATCCGACCGATCCGGATCTTCGGTCCCTGCAGGTCCTGCAGGATGGAGCACGCCTTCCCCAGGCGCTCCGACGTCTCGCGGATCAGGCCGATCACCGTGGCGTACTCCTCGTGGGTGCCGTGCGAGAAGTTGAGCCGGGCGCAGTCCATCCCCGCGCGGATGAGCGCCTCCAGCACCTCCGGGCTCTCGCTCGAGGGCCCCAGCGTGCACACGATCTTGGTCCGGGTGGGTCGATCCATGAAGGGCGGGAACATAGGGCCGGCGGGCGCGCCGCGCATGCCGACGGGGCGTTGCCGGCCGGGCGAAGCGGGCGTAAATTCAAGGTTCGTGGGGCTGTAGCTCAGCTGGGAGAGCGCCTGAATGGCATTCAGGAGGTCGTCGGTTCGATCCCGATCAGCTCCACCAATCGATTGAGCATCGGCCCGTCCACCTTTCCGGTGGCGGGCCGTTTCTCTTCCCCTGGTGCCCTTTGCCCCGGCTGGTAGCCGCTTGACCGGACATCCGACCCCCACAGGAGGCCTGACCGTGCCCTCGCGCCCGACCCTCGTCGCCCTCGCCCTGCTGGCCGTCACCTCATTATTGCCGGGCGTCGCGCTCGCCCAGGACACCGCCACGCGGGTCGCCGTGGTGGACGTCGAGCGCATCGTCACCGAGTCCGAGCCGGGACGCCAGCGGAGCGCCACCCTCGAGTCGCTCCAGGATCAGCTTCAGAGCGAGGGCGAGCGTCTCCAGGGGGAGGCGGCGGCACTCCGGCAGCGGATCGAGGAATCCGACGGGGCGGATCCCGGGCTGCAGCAGCAGCTCGACGAGAAGATGGCCGAGATCAACGAGTTCTCCCAGCGGGCGACGCGGGACCTGAGCGAGCGGTCGCAGACTGTGCTCCAGGAGCTGGAGCAGATCGTCATGCCCGTCATCGAAGCGATCGGCGAGGAGGGCGGGTACACAGTGGTCTTCCGCAAGTTCGAGAGCGGGATCCTCTACGTCGTCCCCCAGGTCGACATTACCGACCAGGTGATCGCCCGGGTCAACGCGGGGGCCAGCCAGGGGGGTCAGTAGGCCCACCTCTCGTCAGACGGGATCTCGCGCGGCCACCCGATCGCCGCCGAACGAAAAACGGGGCCTGACGAGGCCCCGTTCTTCATTTCGGCTCCGTGCCGGTCTCAGGCGCGTCGGCCGGTCACCAGCTGATAGATGATCACGATCACCAGGATCACGAGCAGAAGGTGAATCAGGCCTCCGGCGACCTCGAAGACCAGGAAACCCAGAAGCCACAGGACCAGCAGGATCAC
>CAZUIY010000368.1:0-7763 GCA_964619975.1 uncultured Gemmatimonadales bacterium | reverse complement strand
GCGGTGGTCAGGGCCTGGAAGTGCGAGACGTCGCCGGGCTCGTCGGGGTCGTCGTACTTGCCGCTGGTGACAGCGAAGCCGTGGCCGAGGCGCCGGAGCTGGATGAACCCCAGGTAGATGGTCAGGAACAGCCCCGTCCCGATCAGCGCGATCACCACGAACGGCAGCTTCTCGCCGCTGATGGTGAAGCCCGAGCCCCAGACGATGTTGTCGAGGAAGTCGACGATCCGCTCGAAGGTTTCCATTCCCTCTCCTAGTGGAGTTCGGCGAGCATGCAGCGGGCGGACCCGCCGCCATGCGTCTCGATCGTGGTCAGGTCCACGTGGACGATGTCCGCGTGGCGCTCCAGGATGGCGATCTGTTCGGGCTGGTAAGCGCGGAAGGCGCGGTCGGACATGACGACGATCTTCTCCCCCTCCGCGGTCTCGAGCTCCAGGACGTTGCCGCAGAACTCGTGCATCTGGTCCAGCGACAGGTCGATCGTGTCGTGGCCCGTCTCGGCGATCGTGGCGAGAGCCTCGCCGCGGTCGGCGTCGGACTCGATGGCGCGGCTGGCGATCGCCGCCCACTCGGTTCCGACGCTCATCATGACGTTCGTGTGGTAGATCTCGCGCCCCGACCGGTCGAGCGCCCGGAACATAACGATCTCGTAGCCGAACCGCTCCGCCCACGTCTCGACCAGCGCGGGATCCGTCCGCGTGGACACACAGGCATAAGCGATCCGGTGCGGCTCGTCAATGACGAGGGAGCCCGTCCCCTCGAGGAACCGGCCGGCGGATTCGTCGTTCGAGAGGTCCACCAGGTGCGGGTAGCGACCCTTCAGCGACGCGACGATGTCGGGCCGGCGCTCTGCGCGGCGGCTCTCCGGGCGCATGGGATAGAGGACCAGCGTGCCGTCGGCCCGGGTGGAGAACCAGTTGTTGGGGAAGAGCGCGTCGGGGGTCGAGTCGTCGGCCGGGGTGGCCACCTCGACCTCGACACCGCGGTCGCGGAGGGCGGCCACCATGGCGTCGAACTCGGCTTTCGCGCGGGCCCGGACCGCCGCCAGATCCCCCTCGATCGGCCGCTGGAAGGCGTTGTCGGCGGCGGTCTCGGGGTTGGCGGCGAAGCCGGCGGGCTCGACCATGAGGACTCGGCGGGCGGGCATCGAGCCCCAATGTAGATCGGCGCCCCCTCAGTCGTCCGCGCGGCGGACCCGCAGGTCGAGCCGCCGGGCGCCGTCGACCCTCAGGAGCTCGACCTCGCCCCGCCACGGCAGGCCATCACGCCCTTCGAGGGTCCAGCGCCCCTCCCACCGGTCCTCCGAGCGCTCCTCGCCCAGCGGCGCCCAGCCGTCCCGCTCGACCACGGCGCGGGCGAGGCGGGCGCGCAGGGAGTCGATCGAGGCGTCGGAGTCGAAGCGCCACTCCATCGCCCATCCGTCCCGGTCCCCCTCGTACCGCACCATATCCGCCTCGCGCCACGGGAACGCGCCGTAGACGCCGTCCGGAAGGTTCACGTCCGCGAGCTCGACCCGGGGCACGTGGAGCTCGGCCGGCATCGGCTCGTACTCCATGTTGAGACGCACGACCTCGGCCCACGCGTGTCCGTGGAGCTTCGCCAGGACGTGGAGCGAGCCCTCGATTCCGCTACCCGCGGCGCTCACCAGCTTGCCGCTCTCGACCACGATCTCCCCGCCCACGACCGTGGCTTCCGGGGCGGCGGCGGCGAGCTCGTCCTGCCGATCGTACCAGGTCGTCACACGAGCGCCGTCCAGGAGACCGGTCCCGACCAGGAAGAACGTTCCCGTGCAGATGGTGAGGACGTGATCGGCCGACGCGGCTGTCCGCCGGATCCACGCCATGATCTCAGGATCGTCCCGGGCGTCCCCCGCGTCCCCGCCCGGCAGGACGAGCACGTCGGGCGCCGGGGCGTCGGCGAAGGTGTGGTTCGGCAGGATCCGCATCCCCATGTATGTGGTGATCGCGGCCGAGTCCTTCGCCACCGTGTAGACCTCGTTCAGCGAGAACTGCCCGAACACCTCGTACGGGATCGCGTGGTCGATCACCTGGACGCCATCGTAGACGAGGATCGCCACTCTGGGCTTCGCATCCTGGGCCGCGGCGGAGGCGGTCGCGAGCGTCACGGCGAGGGTCGCGATCGCCGGTATCCTGAGTCGCATCTGATTCCCCTTTCATATTGACGACAGTTGTCGTACTAGTGGGCGTCCGGGACGGCCACTGGTTACGTCCCTCGATCAGTCGGGACCGACCGACCTGTGCTGGTTGTCCTCGACCATGATCGCCCACGATCCCAGGGAGGCGCCGGTCAGGGTCGCCTGCGCGAGAGCACCCGCCAGCAGGCACCCGGCCAGGGCGAGCGTGGTGGCGACGGCCCGCAGCGGACGTCCGGGCCACGCCGGGGCCAGAAGCCGTTCCACCCGCTTCACGAGTTCCCCCTCGCCCAGCAGGGCCGGCACGCTGCCGGACCCGATCGGCGCGGAGCGGAAGCCCTCCAGCAGCAGGAGGGCGCGGGCGTACCCGGTGCGGGAGCCGGTTCCCACTTCGGCCCCGAGACGGTCACAGGCCACCTCCTGTTCCTCCCGCGCGCGGCGCGAGATCCAGCGGGCGAAGGGGTTGAAGCAGAGGAGCGCCTCCGCCGTCCGCTGAAGCGAGATCGTCGTCACGTCCCCGCGCCGCACGTGCGCCAGCTCGTGCGCGATGACACCGCGCAGCTCGCCGGCATCGAGAGCCGGCAGGAGGCGGCGCGGAAAGAGGATCATCGGCGGGCCCCCGCCGATCACGCAGGGGGTCCCGACGGCCCCCGACTCGCGGATCTCGACCGCGGAGCGGATCCCGAGGTCGCCGAGGAGATCGTGGAGCATCGCCGCCACCCGGCCGTCCGCGACCGGCGTGGCCTCGCGCCGGGCGATCCGCACCGCCCGCCGGATCCGGAGCTCCCGGACGCCGAGGAGCAGGACCGTCGCCAGCCAGAGCGCCCCCACCATCCCGGACACGTCCGTCCAGGCACCGGCGATCGCCCGGGCGCCGGGAACCGACGGCACCCGGATCCCGGACCACCAGGCGACCACCGCGGACGTCTTCTCCGCGGAGCCGGACTCCGCGGCCCCTACCCCCGGAACACCGTGGGAATGGCACGCCGCGGACACGGCGGCCGGCGCCTCGGCCGCCTGGCTCCAGCAGGACACGTGCGTGTGCCAGTCGGCCAGCAGGATCGAGGCGGTGGCGACGAGGGAGCCCGTCACGACCGCGAGCGCGGCGATCACGATCCCGTGGCGGAGCCGTGCCCGGTCGGGAGGAAGCGCCCGGAGAGCGAGCCACACCCCCGCGGCGACGATCGCCGCCTGCGCCAGCGACAGCGGGACCACCCAGCCCGCGATCCGCGCCATCTCGATCACGGGTCCATTCCCCGGAGGGTCCGGCGGATCTCCTCCAGATCGCCTTCCCGCGCCCGCCCGGAAGGGAGCGCGGCCTGGACGAGCTCGCCGATCGAACCGCCGAAGGCCTTCTCCACCAGATCCCGCGCGAGTCTCCGCTGCGTCCGCTCGCGGGACGCGGCGGCCCGGTAGCGGTGGGCGCGGCCCTCCTCGCGGCGCTCCACCAGGCCCTTCTCCAGCATGCGCTGCAGGAGCTTGAGAACCGTGGTGTAGCCCACGTCCCACCGGCCGGAAACCCGCTCGTGGATCTCGCGCACGGTGGAGTCGCCGTGAAGCCACAGCTCCCGCAGAATCTTGAGCTCGGCGTCGGAGGGAAGCGGCCGGGAGGTTCGGTCGTCTGTACTCACGCGCCCTATATACGACGTGTGACGTAGACGGACAACTCTAACGTGCGGGGGCGTCCCTGCGCGTGATCCGGAAGACCGCGGGGTTCCGCGGCGGGAACGGGCTGACCGCGCCCCACACGGCTCCGGACCCCGGATCGACCGCCAGGTGCCGCGCGAGCGGGGCCGCGAACGGGAGGCGGATCAGGTCCCACGTCCCGCTCGCCGGATCGAACCGGCCGATCGCGCCGGCCGCCGCGGTCCCGACCCACACCGCCCCTTCCCCGTCCACGCGCGCGACGTACGGCAACGCGTCGGCGACCGGGAACTCGTGCTCCTCGAGGGTGCCGGCGGCGGGGTCGTGGACCGCGAGCCGGTTGGCGCCGAACTCGGGGATCCAGATCCGGCCCTCCGGGTCGATGTCGTGGCGCCGGGGGGCCGCGCCTTCGGAGAACTCGACGGCCTCGAACTCCTCGGTCTCCGGGTCGAACGCGACCAGCCGCCCGCCGAACAGCTGGCTCACCCACACCCGGCCGTCAGGGCCCAGGCGGAGTCCGTACGGCACGGTCGTCCCGCCGTCGGGCATCGCCGGGAAGGGCACTTCGAAGGTCCGGACCTCGCCGGAGGTGACGTCGACGTATCCGAGGATCTCGGGATCCTTCGAGAAGTGGCCGTTGAACCAGACCCGGTCTCCGTCCAGGGCGATTTCGTGGGGGTAGTAACCCAGCTCCCACGTGTCCCACTCCCCGCTCGCCGGCCGATACCGGGCGAGCATCTGGGGGTACCCGAGCAGGACCCACCAGTCGCCGGCGGCGTCGACCTCGACCGCGCGCGGGTTGGCGAACTCGACCGGGATCTCGATCCGCCGGAACGCCTCGGCGCCGGCGTCCAGGACGTACATCGCGTGGGTCCCCATCCCGGTCACGATCACGTTGCCGGAGGAGTCGATCGCGACGTCGTGGGGCACCTCGCCGGAATCCGGCATCGCGTAGACGCGAACCTCCCAGTCGTCCGAGAAGCGGGACCCGCGCATCGCCGTCCCCGGCGCCGGCGGAGTCGCCGGCTGGTGGCGCGCCAGCCACGCGGCCAGCGAATCGGGATCGAGGCTCGGGCGCAGGATCGGGAAGTCGGTCTGGGCGCCCGCCATCTGGATCATCGCCCGGATCTGCTCGGCCCAGGAGGCCTCCGTACGCGGCTCGCCGTCGACCGTGAAGACGCGCTCGTCCAGCATGTGGCACCCGGCGCACTGGTCGACGAACCACCGCTTCGTCTCGCCGTCCGGGAGGGCCGCCAGCCAGTCGGCGGAGACTCGCTCGACCGGGATGGTGGCTTCCGCGGTGTCTGGAGCGGCTTCCTCACCGCCGCAGGCGAGCGCCGCGACGAGCACGATGATCGCGAAGAGCGTCTTCATGAGTGTCATCCGGGCGAACCTACCTTCTCGATGCCGCACCGGGCCGGTGGCGCGCGGCGAACGCGCTCCAGCGCGCGGCCGGCCGCTCCGGAGCGCGGCGACCGGGGTGGCCTGATTCAGCGGGCGAGGTATGTCACACCGTGCCGCAGGCCATGTGGATTCGGGTCCGTATTGCGGAAGTTCAGCGGCAGTGTCGGACAGTCGCCCGCACTCGGCAGGCCGGGAAGCTCATTGCACGGATGCAGGGAGAAGTGGAGATGGGGGAGCCCGCCCGTGTTGCCCGTGTTTCCGCTCCTCCCGATCACCTGCCCCGCCGTCACCGGATCGCCCGAGGAGACGAGAACGCCCCCGTTCGTGAGGTGCGAGTAGAGCGCCACCGTGCCGTCGTCATGAATCACCGTGATGAGGTTCGTGCAGCTCGAGTTGCCGTCGTTGCAGCCGTCGTTCGCCCAGCCGACAATCCCGGATCGCGCTGCCGCGACCTCCGTCCCGATCGCCATGATGAAGTCGTACCCATGTTTCCAGAAGGCGCTGTGCCCGAAGCCGGAGCAGTTGG
This sequence comes from uncultured Gemmatimonadales bacterium, assembly GCA_964619975.1. Taxonomy (GTDB): domain Bacteria; phylum Gemmatimonadota; class Gemmatimonadetes; order JACCXV01; family JAHWKZ01; genus DATLFF01. The sequence goes on along the minus strand of CAZUIY010000368.1, from coordinate 2,037 downwards.
CCTGATTGACGTGGTAGGCTGCTCCGACGGGATACGGCAGACGGTACGGGGACGTGGACCAGTCGCCGAAGGGGCCGCACTCGGAGACGTTCGCCACCACGCGAGCCGTGTCGCTGGCGGCGCTTCCGACCGCCACGACCTGCACGTGATGCCGCCCCGGGGCCAGGTCGTCGCGCCGCAGCGGTGATCCAGTGCCGAGCGCGCCGCCCACGTCGGAGCTCCAGAGGATTTCCGCGTCGACGGGAGTGCCCATGTGATCGACCACGCGGACCTCGAAGTCGATCGCATCTCCAAGGTAGAACATCTCCCCGGCCGAGGGAGAAACGATCTGGATATTCACGGCCGGCACGAAAGGCGTGTGAGGCGGCGCGGCCGGGTCGGCGCCACCCCCGCATCCTACCATCGCGAGCACGCCGACGACCCACGCCGCGTTCTTCCCGCTCATCTCGGCGCCCCCGGGCCGGCCTCTCGACGCCACCGCTCCAGCAGGCGCCGGAATCTCTGCGGGTGGTCCCCCGAGGGGTCGATCTCGCCGCCCGGCATCAGGGCGTCGATCTCATCGGGCTCGTGCGTCTTCGCCCACTCCAGGAACTCCTCCGTCCGGCCCTGGGGCCGCTCGCCCACGGCCCGGATCAGGAGACCTTCGATCCGCCCGGCCGGGTCGAACCAGTAGGTGATCTCGTTCGTCACCCATCCGCGCTCCAGCATCCGGAAGTAGTCGTTGGTCTCGCGGACGACCGCGGTCGCCGAATCGCTCCCCCGCCTCCATTCGACGAGCTCGGAGCGCGATTCGAAGTGATCGTCCCACGCGCTCCACGGTCCGCCGCTCGGGCCGACCGTCCAGGGGCTCCCCTCGCCCTCGCGCTCCTCCCACCACCGTCTCGGGTCGGGTGCCATCATCGCCGGGGCCGCGTCGTAGCGCCCGTCCTGGAGCAGGGCCCGGAACGTCCGGGCGCGCTCGACGCGATCGAGGGCGAGCGGGTCCAGCAGCCGCCCGCCCAGCATCACCGCGCGGATCCGGCGGGTGTGGGTGATGTCCGCCAGCGGATCACCGTCCAGCAGCACCAGGTCGGCCATCTTCCCCGGCGCGATCGTCCCCAGCGAGTCGTCCACACCCAGGAACCGCGCGGCTTCAGAGGTGGCCGCGGCGAGGGCTTCCACGGGCTCCAGGCCAGCGTCGACCAGCAGGGCCAGCTCCTGGTGGAGCGAGGCGCCGTGGACGGAGAAGAGGGCGCCGGCGTCGCTGCCGGCCAGGACGCCGATCCCCGCGCGGTGGAGCTCGTTGGCCAGCCACCGCTCGTCCCCGTGGTGCGCCCGGGCCTCCTCGAAGTACTCCGGGCCCCGCTCCCGCCGCGACGCGCGGGTCGCTTCCCACATGTCGCGGAGCATGCCGGGGGCGTCCCCAACGCCGGGGCCGTACACCGTGGTCGAGTCGTCCAGGAACGCGCGGTTCCGGCGGACGAGGAGCGTCGGCGTCTGCCACACGTCGCGCTCGCGGAACGCCGCGAAGACGGGGTCGCACGCCGACGGATCGGCGCGGGTGCAGAAGAGCTCGATCTCGCTCCGCATGTGCTCGACGCTCCGCATCCCCGCGTGGGCGGCCTCGATCGGTGTGACCGCCCCCGGCACGTGGCCGGCCACCGGGAGCCCGCGCTCCAGCGCCGCCTCGGCCACGGCGAAGAACGCGTCCCGCGGGAGCATCGTGTACACCTTCACGAAGTCGACGCCCGCGGCTACCAGCGAGTCGGCCGCGGCCCGGGCCTGCTTCGGAGTCTCGATGGCCCACGAGATCGACGGATCGACCGGCTGCGGACCGTCCAGGACCGGGCCGGACGCGACGATCCGGGGCGCCATGAGCTCGCCGGCCGCGACCCGCTCGCGCGTCTCCAGGAGCACGTCGAGCGGGCCGCCCATGTCGCGGATCCCGGTGACGCCGTGGGCGAGGAACTCCTGCAGGAGCGGCCCGGCCAGCCCGGCGTCGAACAGCGCGTGGACGTGCATGTCCCAGAGGCCGGGGATCAGCCAGGCGCCGGTGGC
>CAZUIY010000367.1:0-3428 GCA_964619975.1 uncultured Gemmatimonadales bacterium | reverse complement strand
AGCGGATCCCGCGCTCCACCGTCCCGTCGTTCGTGTCCCCCTCGGCGCAGCTGTACCGTCGCACCTTGTCGAAACCGTCGCCCCCGCTGTGGGCGTCGGCCCCGGTGGCCCCGACCAGATGATCGTTGCCGTCCCCGCCGGTGTTCGAGCAGGTCAAGTGGGACGAGGATCCGAGCCCGGGCGACTGGCTGGCGTAGATCCGGACGCCGGGGCGGAACCCTTCCCCAGTGCTCCCTCAGGCGCTCCCGCCGGCGGACGGCGCCGCCGCGATGCGATAGCGATCCCGATCAGCACGACCGCCGCGCCCGCCAGCGCCTCCAGCCCCAGCCGCTCCCCCAGCACGAGCCATCCCAGACCCACCGCCACCACCGGAAACACGTACGTGATCAAAGCCAGCGAGCTGACCGCCACCTCCCGCAGCACGCGGTAGTACGTGACGAACGCGACCACCGAGCCGAAGACCGCCAGGTACAGCGTGGAGGCCACGGCGCCGGCCGTCCAGCGGGCCTCGTCCCACGGCTCGAACGCCCACGACACCGCCAGGAGCGCCACGGCGCCGTACGTCATCGGGAGCGTGGTCAGGACGTACGGGTGGACGTCCCGGCCCCACCGCTTGACCCCCACGCTGCCGAGCGCCGACGCGAGCGGAGAGACGAGCGTGACGGCGGCGCCGATCGCCGCCCGGGGGTGCGCCAGCGCCAGGTCGGAGCGGAAGATCAAGGCCACGCCCAGGAAGCCGATCGCCACCCCCACCAGCCGTCCGGGCCGCACCCGCTCCCCCGCCACCGCCAGATGGGCCAGGAGCAGCACCCAGAGCGGGTACGTGGCGAAGAGGACCGCCGACAGGCCGGACGGGATGTACTGCTCTCCCCAGTACACCACGCCGTACGACACGCCGAAGCCGAGACCCCCGAGCGCCAGGAGCCCCAGGTGGAGCCGGCGGCCCCGGGGCGGCGCGATCCCCTGGATGGCGGACAGCGCGGCCAGGATCACGGCCGCGACGGCGAACCGGACGCCGGCCGCCAGGAGCGGGGGCACGTCGGCGATCGCGAACTTGATCACCAGCCAGGTGGAGCCCCAGATGGCGATGAGCGCGGCGACGAACAGGACGCGCGTGGCGGTCGTCATTCGAGCTGCGCCAGACGGCGGCGCGACGCGGCGATCGTCGCCACGGCCGCCGTCAGCACCGTTCCGGTGAGCGCCAGCGTGGTGGACGCCGAGAGCCACGCGGCGAGCGAGCCGGCCAGCAGGTTCCCGATCGGGAACGTGCCCATGAAGGCCAGGCCGAACATGCTGAGGACGCGGCCCCGCATCGGGTCGTCCACCAGCTCCTGGAGGAGCGTGTTGGCGAGCGCGATGGCGCTGGTGGCGCCGAACGAGATGACGACCAGCGCGGCGCCCGCCGCCCATGGGGACCGCGCCAGTCCCAGCCCGGCGGTGGCGGCGCCCGTCAGCGCACACATGCCGAGCAGGTACACCCCCCGGCGCACGCCCCCGCGCCAGACCGCCAGCGACAGCGCGCCCGCCACCGCCCCGGTGCCGCCCCCGGCGAACAGGTAGCCGAGCCCGGAGGCGTCCAGCCCCAGCCGGTCGCGGGCGATGATCGGCAGGAGCGTCCCGTACGGCATGGCGAGGACGCTGACCAGGGACACCAGGACCAGGAGCGCCTGGATCCGCGGCCGCATGCGGACGTAGGCGAACCCCTCCGTCAGGCTCTGCCACATCGGCGCCGGATCGGACACGGGCTTCGAGGTCGCGCGGATCCGGAGCAGCACGCCGATCGCCGCCACGTACGAAAGCGCGTTCAGCCCGAAGCAGCCGGCCAGGCCGACCACGCCGATCGCCAGGCCGGCCAGGCTGGGGCCCACGATCCGCGACAGGTTGAACTGGGTGGAGTTGAGCGCGATCGCGTTCTGCAGGAGCGAACGGCCGACCAGGTCGTGCACGAACGCCTGGTAGGCCGGGGCCGCCATCGCCAGCGCAGCGCCCGAGAGGAGCGAGAGCCCCAGCACGTGCCCGATCCGCACCGTCCCCGTGCCGGTCAGCGCCGCCAGGATCGCCGCGAAGAGCATCATCGCCGTCATCGCCCGGATCAGCATCCGCCGGCGGTCGAAACGGTCGGCGTACACGCCGCCCACCAGGAGCAGGACCAGCATCGGCAGGGTGCCGACGAAACCCACCAGGCCCAGCATGAACGCGGAGTCGGTCAGCTCCAGGACCAGCCAGCCCTGGGCCACGGTCTGCATCCAGCTCCCTACGTTCGACACGAAGGCGCCGATCCAGAAGAGCCGGAACTCCGGGTGGCGGAGCGCCGAGAACGCCTGACCCCGCTCCGGGGCCGCCGTGGCGGACGCGAGCGGCGGCGGCACGCCCGCGGGCTCGGCGCCCCCGGTCCCCGTCCCCGCCGCGGCTCCGGGCCGCTCGCCGGAGTCGCTCACGGCGCCCCCGACGCCACGTCCCGCGCGGCGCGGACGGTCCCGGTGTGGATCGTCACCGTGTCGGCCACGTCCCGCGCGTAGCCGCCGCCGAAGGTGACCACCCACGGCGCGCCGTGTCTGCGGCACGATTCGAACACCATCTCGTCCCGCCGCCGCAGGCCGTCCAGCGTCAGCCGGAAGCCGCCCAGCTGGTCCTCCCGGTACGGGTCGGCGCCAGCCTGGACCAGGACCAGGTCCGGCCGCTGCGCCTCCATCGCCGCCTCGAGCGCGGGCTCCAGCGCCGCCAGGTACACCTCGTCCGTGACGTACGGCGAGTCCGGCCGGGACGGGTCGAAGGACACCAGCCCGACGTCGATGTCGGAGCGCTCCTTCACCGGATAGTTGTCCTCCTGGTGAATCGAGAGCGTGAACACCGCCGGGTCGTCGCGGAAGATGGCGGCGGTGCCGTTCCCCTGGTGGACGTCGACGTCCACCACCAGGACCCGCTCGACCACCCCTTCGGCCAGGAGCGAACGGGCCGCCACCGCCAGGTCGTTCAGGTAGCAGAACCCCTCCGCCCGGCCGGGGAAGGCGTGATGGAAGCCGCCCCCCAGGTGGGCCGCCCAGCCGAGCTCCAGCGCCCGCCGCGCCGCCAGCGTGGTCCCGCCGCAGGCCAGCTCGAAGAAGGCGACGATCTTCGGCGAGATCGGCAGCTCGCTCGGAATCGTGCGGTGTGTGTGGACGCCGCCGGCCAGGTCGTCCAGATAGGGCTCCGTGTGGACCCGGAGGATCTCCTCCCGCGGGGCCGGTCCGGGCTCGACCCACGCCTCGAGCCCGTCCTCCGCCCGCAGGCGGTCCGCCACGCCCCGGTACTTCTCCATCGGGAAGACGTGGGGCCCGATGTCGGCGTGGGAGACGGGGGACCAGACCACGTGCGGGTCCATGGGGCGCGGCATCGCCCGATTCTACCGGCCGGCCTCCGCGCCGGGCCACCGGCGGGTCCGGCGGCGT
>CAZUIY010000366.1:0-1290 GCA_964619975.1 uncultured Gemmatimonadales bacterium | reverse complement strand
TCAGTTTGGGTGAGACGAGATAGTTTGGGAGTGGTATTTGGTTATTGTACGGAGGCTTACGACAATGACAGAGTACGCTCCCAACGTTGAATTGCACATGCAGCGGTTTTATGAATCGCTATCTGAGAAAGATCGGCGGCGGTATGCCGCCGTCGAGGCGGAAAAGCTGGGCCATGGCGGCGTGGAATACATTGCCGATTTGTTCGGCTGCGATGCGAAAACGATCCGCCAGGGGCGGGAGGATGTGGTGCAACTGCCGCACGACGACGCGCCCGGCCGCGTTCGCAAAAAAGGGGGGAAGGAAGTGCTGTCTTGACAGCACGCCGGAAGTGAAAGACGCCGTGGAAGCGGTGGTCGCCGACCATACGGCCGGCGATCCGATGCGGGAGGACGTCAAATGGACGTATCTTTCGATCAGCGAGATCACGGCGGAGCTCATCGATTACGGCTTCGCGCTGCACGATCAAACCGTCGGCGCTGTCCTGGATGCATTGGGCTTCTCGCGACGCCCGGCGCAGAAGCGGATCACCATGGGACATTTTCCCGACCGCGACGAGCAGTTCCAAATCATTGCCGGCTACAAGCGCCAGTACCTGGACTCGCCCAACCCCATTTTCAGCATCGACACCAAAAAGAAGGAGGTCATCGGCGATTTCCACCGCCCGGGACGGCTCTGGAGCACGGCTCCGCAGGAGACGCTCGACCACGATTTCACGAGCGCCGGCGGCGGGCGCGTCGTGCCGCACGGCATCTACGACTTGAAAAACAACCACGGGCACGTGACGCTGGGTCTGAGCCGCGACACCAGCCAGTTCGCCTGCGACAGTTTCGCCCTGTACTGGCAGCGTTACGGGCGGCGAGCTTTCCCGCGCGCCAAGTCGATGTTGTGGCTGTGCGACTGCGGAGGCAGCAACAATCCGCGGCATCACGTGTTCAAAGAGCAATTGCAACACTTGGTCAACAAGATCGGCATTCCCATCCGTCTGGCGCATTACCCTCCCTATTGCTCGAAGTACAACCCGATCGAACACCGCATGTTCCCTCACGTGACGCGCGCCTGCCAGGGCGTCATTTTTCGAACTTTGAGCATCATCAAGCAACTCATCCAGCGCACCTGGACTAACAACGGCTTATACGTCACCGTGGACGTCATCACAAAGAACTATGAACCAGCGCGACAAGCGGTCAACCAATCTGACGAACCACTCTCCATTCAATTCGATAAGCGACTTCCGCTGTTGAACTACATCGCAACTCCGCAATAACGGGAAGTTATTTTTCCTGTCGCCC
>CAZUIY010000365.1:0-2804 GCA_964619975.1 uncultured Gemmatimonadales bacterium | reverse complement strand
TGCCCTAGCGACACTGGTAGTAACGATTCCGGGGGCGGTGCTGGCGGCCGTGGATCTCGCCGAGCGCATCCGCAAGCGGCGCCTCGCCAAGACCCTGATCGAGACGGGCCGGCGGATCGAGGGGGAGAAAGCGGTGCGGGTGATCGTGGTAACTGAGGAGGGCGGCCGGCGCCTGGAGGGCATTACCGTCGATGAGGTCCTGGCCCTGGTCGAGGACCGCGGCCGATGAGTGGACCCCGAGCGAGGGGACGCGCCTTGTGGATCGCCACGGCGCTGCCTCCTCGCGATGACAACGGGAGGGGGCTTCGCCCCCCGCGATGACGGAAAAAAGGGCGGGGTCGGCGGCGCGGATGACGGCTCATGCCGTCATTGCGAGGAGCGTCAGCGACGAAGCAATCCAGGGGGACCGCCCCCGCCTTTCCTTGTGGATCGCCGCGGGGCTTCGCCCCTCGCAATGACGACCAGGGCTTCGCCCCTCGCGGGGTACGGAAAAGGGTGGAAAAGGCGCTACCCCGTGGTGCCAAGGCCGCTGGCAATGGCGCTGACGATGAGCAGCAGCCGCGACAACAGGTGCGCGGCCGTTTTTTCGTCACCTTCTTTTTGTGCCTGCCGCCACTCCTGTATCAGTCGGATTTGCTGCAGGTGCAACGGCCGCAATGGGGGGCGCGCAGCGGGGGCTTTGCGGCATTGCAGCAGCCTCGCCTCTTGGTCTCGCCTCCACGGAGCTTTTGCGTGTATGCATCCAAAAAGGGGCGCAAACGCGGAGCGTAGACCGGGGGCGCAATCATGACGGCTCGCCTGACAATCACGGGAGACGCTTTCTATCTCTCGTCAAACGGCAAGGTCGCTGGGGATGGGCACTTTCTTGATGCACAGGCGGCCTCGTTTCTGCTCCTGGAGGAGACGCCGACGGCGGGGCGGCACCGGTTCCGAGCGGCCCGAGCATGCCGAGGTTGTGGCGATGCTGCTGTGGGCGTTCGATCTGAGGCTCTCGGACAGCCGGCTGCTGGTGATCAGTCGCTTACCCTTCAGCTTTCTCGCCGCCTTGCAAGCCGCCAAGCCACTTCCTCGCCGAGACCAGCGGCCACCTCAAGCCCTTTGTCTCAACCGCTGATACCGGTAAGATTATCGCTGCCGTCAAACGAGGCACCAAAGCTTAGAGTTCATCCACTAGAAAACGAGGGTGCGCATGGGCCACCAGAGGAGTTATGCACCGGCGCGGACGTTACAGGAGATCGCGGCCCAGACTACTCTAGCATTACAGTTGCGCCCTGCGCCTGATGTAGGCTTTCTGTGCGGCGGCTTGATGAGCTCTGCGCCATGCGGACCAGGCGATGATGAAGGCAGGCTCAATCTGCCGCAGGGCGAGGCGGGTTGTTACCCTGCGGATTTCCTGGACTGACCAACGCACCAGCGTTGCAACGTCTCCATGGCTTGGCTTTTTGGGGGTGGCAAGTCGTTGGCGCGGCGCTTCACCACCGCGAGCATGGCGAAAGCGAGCATGACGAGCGAGACGTGCCGGTGCCAGCCGTGCCAGCTTCGCGTCTCATTATGATCAAGCCCGAGCTCGGTCTTCGCGGTCTCGAAAGCATCCTCGATCGCCCAGCGCGTGCCCTCGACCTTCACAAGCGTCTCGATGCTGGTGCCGGCTGGGCACCAGGTGGTGAAGAAGGCAAGGCTCGCATCGACGATGCTGCGGCGGATGAGGAGACCACGCGTCCAGACACCCGGTATGTCGGAGCCGAAGTCGGCGGCCGTGAGGTCGGCAAGCTCAAGATACGCCCAGTCGTACATCCGCTCGCCCTTGGTGCCGGAGCCCGCCGACAGGCGCTGCCAGTCCGCTGGGTCGAGCGTCTCCGCGATCTTGGCGGCCGTGCCGGCGACCGCTAGCTTCGTGCTCCACGACCAGAAGTGATGGCTGCTGGTGACGCCGAGCACATAGCCTTTGCCCGTTCGCCTGAGCAGCATCTCGATCTCGCCCACGCCGTAGATGCTATCGCCAGCCACCCAGGAAAATGGCACGTCTGATGCGATGGCGCCCTCGATCATCTTCGCTGCGATCGCCGGCTTCGTGGCGAAGGCGATGCTGTCCGGCACATGCGCGGCTACCCGGCGCTCGGGATCGCTTGCCCAGCTCTTGGGCAGATAAAGCTGCCGGTCGATGAAGGCATGGCCATGGCCGGACACATAAGCCGCGAACACGCCGATCTGGCAGTTGGTGATCTTGCCCGCCGAGCCGGTGTACTGACGGGCAACACCGCAGGATGCTTTGCCCTGCTTCAGAAAGCCAGTTTCATCAATGACGAGCACGGCATCGGGCGCACCCAGCGTCTCGACAACACAGTCGCGCACCACATCACGAAGCGCGTCCGCCTCCCAGACCGCCCGGCCGAGCACCGCCTGCTGGCGCCAGGGTCCCGCGTCACCGGCCGCTTCGGCACGCATCCAGCCAGTCTTACGCCGCTCGGGGCCAAGCAGGCCGTCAATGTACGCGGACGCAGAGTCAGCAACGCTCGGGTGTTTGAACAGCGGCTGCATCTGAGCCTTTCCCTCGCGTAATGCCGCCGACCACAGGTCGAGCATTGCCTCCACAGACGCCGCCATACGCCAACTCCAACCAACACAGGCCGGTTAGATAGGAACCCTAAGGCGCAACTGTAATGCTAGGTCCTGTGGACATTAGCGCAACCAGACCATAAGGCTCGCGAGGTGGATCATGGCGAGGAAATTGCGGGCGGTTTTTTCATAGCGGCTGGCGATGCGGCGGAAGTGTTTGATCTTGTTGATGAAGCACTCGACGACAT
>CAZUIY010000364.1:0-7380 GCA_964619975.1 uncultured Gemmatimonadales bacterium | reverse complement strand
ATTCCCCATTCGAAGACCATCAGTCCGACGAACGAGATCGCCACGATGATCATGATCACCTTGGTCGACTCGCGGAGCTGTCGCATCATGGTAGGGCCTGCCCTGGTGTGGTGGGACGCATCGACGAGAAATATGGGTGCGACGAAAGCCGGGGGTGGGCCTGCCACCCGCGAGACGCAGAATCTACCGGCGCGCGGCGCCGGCGTCGAGCGCGTTGCCCGGCCACTCGGGGTGTCCCTATACTGCCTTCATGTCGGACACGGATCGGGAGCGGGCCGCGGGCCCCGAGATCGCCACCAGCACGCTGGCCGAGATCTACGCCCAGCAGGGCCTGCACGACCGCGCCCTCGACATCTACCGCCGGATCGCCCGGCGCAGCCCGGGCGACGCCCGGGTGGCGGCGCGGATCGCCGAGCTCGAGCGGGCCCGGACCGCGGTGGAGGGGGATCCGGTGGAGGTCACGGCCCCGGCGGAGACGGTGGAGGCCGCCGAACCGGCGGCCCCGGGGACCGATGAGACCGATGAGGCCGAGGAGGCCGAGGCCCCTCCGCCTCCCGCCCCCGCCGGGGACGCCGCTGCGCCGGAGCGGGCGGCCGCCCCGCCGGCGGCGGAGGACGAGGAGTTCCAGGCGTGGCTGAGCCGGCGGTAGCCGCTCCCGCCGGGCCGGCCGGGCGGCGGGCCGGGCTCCGGGAGCGGATCGCGGAGGCTGGAGCCGCCGCGCTCGTCGTCTCCAGCCGGGCCAGCGTCCGCTGGCTCACCGGCTTCACCGGCTCGGCCGGCATGCTGGTGGTGGGGGCCGAAACGGGCGACGTCCTGATCACCGACGGCCGCTACGACACGCAGGCGCGGGCCGAGGTGGACGCGGGCGTCGAGGTGCAGATCTCGGGCGACGGCCCGTGGACCGCCGCCCAGGAGCGCCTGGCCGGCAGCCCGCGGGTTCTCGCCGAGAGCGAGCACGTGAGCGCCGCCGCGTGGGAGGAGTGGCGCGAGGCGGAGGGGCCGCCGCTCGAGGGGGTCCGCGGCTGGGTGGAGGAGCTCCGGGCGGTCAAATCGTCGGCCGAGCTGGAGGCGATCCGCCGGGCCGCCGCCGTGGTGAGCGAAGCCTTCGAGGCGCTGCTGCCGTCGATCCGGCCCGGGGTGGACGAGCGGGAGCTGGCGCTCGAGATGGACCGGCTCCTGATCGGCCACGGCTCGGAGCGGCCCGCGTTCGAGACGATCGTCGCCTTCGGCGACCACGCGGCCTTTCCCCACGCCCGGCCCGGCGGGCGGCGCCTGGCGGGCGGCGAGGTGGTGCTGGTGGACTGCGGCGCGGTGGTGGACGGCTACTGCAGCGACATGACGCGGACGGTGGCGCACGGCGAGCCGGGGGCGGTGATGCGGGCGGCCTACGAGGTGGTCCTGGCGGCCCAGCGGACGGCCATCGAGGGGATCGGCCCCGGAAAGACCGGCCGCGAGGCCGACGCGCTGGCCCGGGACGTGATCTCGGCCGCCGATCTGGGGCCCCGGTTCAGCCACTCCCTGGGCCACGGCATCGGGCTCGAGGTCCACGAGCGGCCGCGGCTGTCGAAGAAGAGCGACGACCGGCTCCTCACAGGCATGGTTGTGACCGTGGAACCCGGTGTCTATATTGCCGGATCGGGAGGTGTGCGCATCGAGGACGACGTGATCCTCCGACCCGACGGCGCGGAAGTGCTCACGCACGCGCCGAAGGAAACGTTCCGCGTCCTGTGACATCACTCCTTTCCCTGGCCCCCCCTGACATGGCGACGACGGCGGACTTTCGCAACGGAATGGTGATTCGGCACGACGGCGAGTTGTGGCAGATCGTGTATTTCCAGCACGTGAAGCCCGGCAAGGGAGGCGCGTTCGTCCGCACGAAGCTGAAGAAGGTCACCTCGGGCCAGGTGGTGGAGCGGACCTTCCGCTCCGGCGAGCGGGTGGAGGACGTCCGGCTGGAGCGGCGCCCCATGCAGTATCTCTACACCGGCGAGCACCACGCCTACTTCATGGACACGCAGACGTACGAGCAGATGCCGATCTCGGAGGATCTGCTGACGGATCAGAAGGCATATCTGAAGGAGAACATCATCTGTGACGTGCTCGTCCACGAGGGAGGCGTCCTCGGCGTGGAGCTGCCGAACTTCATCGAGGCGGAGATCGTCGAGACCGATCCCGGCTTCCGCGGCGACACCGCCACGGGAGGCACCAAGCCCGCCACCATCGAGACCGGCGCCGTGGTGCAGGTGCCGCTGTTCGTGAACAAGGGCGAGGTGATCCGCGTGGACACCCGGACGAACCAGTACCTGGAGCGCGTGACGTGAACCCCGACGAGCTGCGCGCGCTGATCCGGATCGTCGAGGAGAGCGGGATCGAGGAGCTCGAGATCCGGCGCTGGGGCCGCACGGTGCGGATCTCGAAGAGCCGGACCCCGGGCGCAGCCCCCGCGCCGGCCGCCGCGCCCGCGAGCCCCGCCCCCGCGCCGGCCGCGCAGCCCGAGCCCGCGCCCGCCGAGGACGCCGGCCCGGAGCTGCACCCGGTCAAGTCGCCGATGGTCGGCACGTTCTACCGGGCGCCGTCCCCCGAGGCCCCGCCGTTCGTCGAGGTGGGAGACACCGTGCGGGTCGGCCAGGCGCTCTGCATTCTCGAGGCGATGAAGCTCATGAACGAGCTCCAGTCCGAAGTGTCCGGAGTGGTGCGGAAGATCCTGATCGAGAACACGCAGCCGGTGGAGTACGGCCAGGTGCTGTTCGAGATCGAGACCTCCTGACCGGGGCGGAGACGTTGGACGTCCGGGATGTCCTGAAGACGATGCTCCAGAACGACGCGTCGGACCTGCACCTGAAGGTCGGGGCCCCGCCGATCGTGCGCCTGCACGGGGACCTCGCCCCGATGGAAGGACAGCCCCTCTCGCGCGAGGAGATGGACCGCGTCCTGCGTGAGCTTCTGACGGAGGAGCAGATCCACGAGCTGGCCGAGACGCACGAGCTCGACTGCGCGATCGGCGTCCGCCAGCTCGGCCGGTTCCGCCTGAACGTGGCGTTCCAGCGCGGCACGCCCACCGTCACGATCCGGGCCATCCCGGTCAGCATCAAGTCGATCCCCGCGCTCCACCTGCCCCCCGTCATCGGGACGCTCTGCCTGCGGCGCCGCGGGCTGGTGCTCGTGACCGGCGTCACGGGGAGCGGCAAGACCACCACGCTGGCGGCGATGGTCGAGCACATCAACTCCCGGCGGCAGGTCAAGATCGTGACGATCGAGGATCCGATCGAGTTCCTCTTCCGGGACAACAAGGCGTTCATCAGCCAGCGCGAGATCGGGACCGACACCGGGAGCTACGAGACGGCGCTGCGCCACGTGCTGCGGCAGGATCCCGACGTCCTGATGATCGGGGAGATCCGTGACAAGGAGACGATGGACATCGCGATCAAGGCGGCCAACACCGGGCACCTCGTGTTCGCGACGCTCCATACCACGAATGCGGTACAGACGATCCAGCGCATCCTGACGTTCTTTCCGATCCATCAGCACAACGAGGTGCGGTCCCTGCTGGCGGAGAACCTCCAGGGGGTGATCTCGCTCCGGCTGCTCCAGAAGGTGGATGGCAAGGGGCGTGTCCCCTCCGCCGAGGTGATGATCTCCACCGAGGCGATCCGCGACTTCCTGCACTCGCCCGATTCGCTGGACGAGATCCACGAGCTGATCAGCGAGGGCCACGTCCAGTACGGCATGCAGACCTTCGACCAGAGCCTGATGGAGCTGTTCCGGCAGGGGATGATCACGGAGGACGAGGCGCTGCAGAACGCCACCAACTCCTCCGAGTTCGCGCTGAAGCTCCGGGGCATCGAAAGCGCCAGCGACCGGGGCTGGGGGGCCGTGTGAGCCGCTTCCGGCCGGCCCTCCCGCACCTGGCGATGCGCTACCGGTGGGTCGCCCTGCTGGGCCTGAACGTCGTTCTGTTCGCCGCCATCTGGTGGATGTCGTTCGAGCTCCGCTTCGACTTCGAGATTCCCGCCGGACAGAGGCTTATCTACCTCGACACCGTGTTCGTCCTGCTGGCGATCAAGTCGGTGGTGTTCCACCGCTTCTCGCTGCACCACGGGATGTGGCGCTACGTGTCGATCTCGGACCTGGAGCGGATCATCCAGGCCGCGATCGTCTCCACGCTGCTGTTCGCCGTGGTGGCCTTCCTCGCCTTCAGCGGGCGCGACATTCCGCGCTCGGTCCTGGCGATCGACTTCCTGCTGACGATCCTGGTCCTGGGAGGCGTGCGCTTCACCGTCCGCATGTTCCGGGAAACCTACCGTCCCCAGCGCGGGGACCCGGGCCAGCGCGTCCTGATCGTGGGCGCGGGCGCCGCCGGGGAGCAGGCGCTTCGTGAGATCCGGCTGAACCGGGCGCTCGGCTACCAGCCGGTGGGGCTGGTGGACGACGATCCGCGAAAGCTGAACGGGTCGATCCACGGCGTGCGGGTGCTCGGACCCACCAGCGACCTGCAGGATCTGGTCCGGCGGCACCGGATCGACGAGATCCTGATCGCGATCCCCTCGGCCACCGGGAGCCACGTGCGGAAGATCGTGGAGCGGTGCGAGGCGCTGAAGGTCCGCTTCAAGATCCTCCCGGCCGTGGGGGACCTAATCGCCGGGCGCGTCTCGATCCGGCAGTTCCGCGAGGTGCAGATCGAGGACCTGCTGGGCCGCGAGCACATCCAGCTCGACGTGCAGCGGGTCGGGGGCGAGATCGCCGGCAGCACCGTGCTGATCACGGGGGCGGCCGGCTCCATCGGCAGCGAGCTGGCCCGTCAGGTCCTGTCGTTCGGGCCGCGCCGGCTGATCCTGTGGGACCGCTCCGAGAACGGCCTCTTCGCCATCGATGGAGAGCTGCGGGCGGGGAACGCCGCCGACGAGCGGATCGTCCCCCTGGTGGGCGACATCCAGGACACCGGCCTGGTGCGCGAGGTGTTCGAGCGGTGGCGGCCCTCGCTGGTGTATCACGCCGCCGCCTACAAGCACGTCCCGCTCATGGAGTCGAGCGTCCTGGAGGCGGTCCGAAACAACGTCCTCGGCAGCCGCGGGCTGATGGAAGCGGCCGTCCAGTGTCACGCCGCCCGGTTCGTCCTGGTGTCGACCGACAAGGCGGTCCGGCCGGGGAACGTGATGGGCGCCACCAAGCGCCTCGCCGAGCTGCTCATGCTGGAGCGCGCCTCCGCCGGTCCCACCAAGTTCGTGGCGGTCCGCTTCGGGAACGTGCTGGGGAGCGAGGGCAGCGTGCTCCCGATCTTCCGCCGCCAGCTCCGCTCCGGCGGGCCCTTGACGGTGACGGACGCCGCTGCGACCCGCTATTTCATGACGATCCCCGAGGCGGTCCAGCTGATCATGCAGGCGGGCTCCATGGGAAAGGGGGGCGAGATCTTCGTCCTCGACATGGGCGAGCCGATCCGGATCGCGGACCTGGCGCACCGGCTGATCACGCTGGCCGGCAAGGTCCCGGGCGAGGACATCGACATCCGGTACACCGGCCTGCGGCCCGGAGAGAAGCTGCACGAGGAGCTGGTCGCGCCGGAGGAGTCGGTGCTTCCGACGGGGCACGAGAAGATCCGGATCCTCGGCGGGGCCTGCGTGCCGCCCGCGCTCCTGCGCGCCGGGCTGGCCGAGATCGAGCGTTGCGCCGCGAGCCGCGACGGCGACCGCATGCGGGACGTGCTGATGGATCTGGTCTCGGTGCCGGGCCAGGAGACACCCCGCCGGCAGGTCATCCCCCTTCCGGGCACCTCCTGAGCCACTCCACCCGGTCCCGCGCATGACGAATCACGACATCGAAGCCTCCGGGCTGCCATCCGTTCTGGCCGCCGCGGCCGGCGCGTGGGCCGAGGATCTGGCCGTGGCGGCCGAGGCCGCCCGCGCCGGGGGGCGGGCGGTCATGGAGTGGTACGGCCGGGACGATCTGGCGATCGAGGATCCGACCGGCCGGGGGCCGGTCACGCGCGCCGACCGGGCCGCGCAGGCGGCGATCGCGCGGGTCCTGGCGGAGCGTCGGCCGGGGGAGGCCGTGCGGAGCGAGGAGGCCCGCGACACGCCGGGGGCCGGCGGGGACGCCCCCCGGTTGTGGGTGGTCGACCCGCTGGACGGAACGAAGGAGTTCATCGGCCGGATCCCCGAGTTCAGCGTGATGATCGGCCTGTCGGTCGGGGGGCGGGCGCGGCTGGGGGCCGTGCTCCAGCCGGTCCAGGACCGGCTGTACCTGGGCGTGGTCGGCGTGGGGGCCTGGCGGCTCGAGGCCGGCGAGGTCGTCGCGCTGGACGCCCGCGGCCCCGCCCCGGAGCGGCTGCGGCTCGTCCGCTCGCGCTCTCATCCCGACGCGCGCCTGACGGCGCTGGAGTCGGCGCTGGGGGACACCGAGGTTATCTTGTCGGGGTCCGTCGGGACGAAGTGCGCCCGGCTGGCCGAGGGGGAGGCCGACCTGTACGTCCATCCCGTTCCGTATCTGCGCGAGTGGGATACCTGCGCTCCCGAAGCCGTGCTGGCGGGCGCCGGCGGCGCCGTGACCGACTGCGCCGGCGCGCCCCTGGAGTACGGTAAGGTGGAGCCCTCCCAGCCCGGCGGCATCTTCGCCGCCCGGCCGGCGGCCCGCGAGCGGGCCGTTCCGATCGTGCTCCGCATCTCGCAATCGTGACGTTCTCGATCCGAATCCTGCGCCGCTTGAAGCCATTCATCGACCGGAGAGTGAAGCCATGAGCACCACCACGACACCGCGAGCCACCCTGATCGAGCCGTACGGCGGCTCCCTCGTCGACCTGATCGCCACGCCGGAGGCCGCCCGCGAGCTCAAGGAGCGCGCCGGGACCCTGCCGTCGATCCAGGTCTCCGAGCGGGTCGTCTGCGACCTGGAGCTCCTGGCCTCGGGCGCGTTCTCGCCGCTCGACCGCTTCATGGGGAAGGCCGACCACGACCGCGTTCTCGCCGAGATGCGCCTGGCCGACGGGAGCCTGTTTCCGATCCCGATCACGCTCCCGGTGGACGACGACGCGCCGGTGGAGCTGGACCGGCCGGTGACGCTCAGGAACTCCCGCAACGAGATCCTGGCGATCCTGACGGTGGACGAGATCTACGAGTGGAATCGCGAGGAAGTGGCGCGGAGCGTGTTCGGGACGACCGATCCGCGGCACCCGCTGGTGGCCGAGATGGAGCGGTGGGGAGGCCGGAACGTCTCCGGCCGGATCGAGGTGATCGAGCCGCCCCGGCGGTGGGACTTCCAGGAGCTCCGGCTGACCCCGGCCCAGACCCGCGAGCGGCTCCAGCAGTTCGGCCACTCGAACGTGGTGGCGTTCCAGACGCGGAACCCGCTCCACCGGGTCCACGAGGAGCTGACCAAGCGGGCGATCGA
>CAZUIY010000363.1:0-1008 GCA_964619975.1 uncultured Gemmatimonadales bacterium | reverse complement strand
CCGGTGACGATGGAGGCGCGGTTGGGCGAGCAGATGGGCGTGGTGTGGAACGCGCGCTCGAACAGCACCCCTTCGGCGGCGAGCCGGTCGATGTGCGGCGTCTTCATGTACGGATGGCCGCCCGCGCCGAACTCGTCGTAGCGCAGGTCGTCGATGAGGATTACGACCAGATTGGGTTTCATGGGCCGAAAGTCTAAGCGAGCCGGTGGCAAGTGCGGAATTATTCCCGGTATTTGCGCCCGGAGTTTCGTATGCTGCCCTTGCGATTCCTGACACCACGGAGGCAAAGCCATGGCAAGCACCCAACCCCAGGCGTCCATCCAGCAGCGCCTCGGCCAGCAGCTGCTCGGCCCGCTGGAAGACGCCGTCGGGCTCGCGCGACGCTACCGGGAATTGCAGGCCCTGCAAAACTACGTGGGCGAGCGCCTGCCGCTGGTGGTTCCGGCCTGCCTGCTGATCCTGGTGACCGCGATCGCGTGCGGGCTGACGCCGGTGATGTCTCTCCTGGGCACCCAGGCGGCATCGGCGCTGGTCGGACTACTGCTTGCGCCGGTGGTGCTCGCGGGAAGCCTGTTCGTGCTCACCCTCATGTTTTTCTCCTGGCTGGAGGAGCGATCCCTCGCCCGGTCGTTGGGACACCGCACCGGGCGTGCATCCGGCAAGCTGGCTCACTGGTTGAAACGCAAGCTCGGCGCCGACCTCGGCAAGCCGCCGAACGTGCCTTGGTTGCTCGCGCTGCTGTTCGTGGTGCTGCCGCTGGCGGTGCTCACGGCGCGCGCGCCGGTGGCGGCCACCCTGCTCGCCGTGCTGCTCGTGCTGGGGCCCGTTCTGTACGCGCGGCTGGATCGGTAGGCCGCGGCGCGCGAATAGCGCCCCCTATACTGCGCGGCATGCGTGCCCGCGCCACGCTCCTCGGCCTGCTCGCCGTGTGTGCCTCGACGGCGCCCGCGCAAGCCCCCCCGCGCCTGGAGCCGGGCGTGTCGCTCGAGCTCGCGCGGTGGCGCGCCG
>CAZUIY010000362.1:0-1937 GCA_964619975.1 uncultured Gemmatimonadales bacterium | reverse complement strand
GCACGTCGAGCTTCCTCGACACGTCGCAGTGGACGAACAGGGCCTCGCGGCCCTGCTTCGAGAGGCCCGAGGCGGCGCTCTCGCCCTCGGCCTCCATGACGTCGGCGATCACCACTTTCGCCCCCTCGGCCGCCATGCGCTCGGCGCACGCCAGCCCGATGCCCTTCGCCCCGCCGGTAATGACAGCGGTTTTTCCGGTCAGTGAAGCCATGGTGTCGATTCCCCTAGTTGTCCCCGCCGCGACCATACGCCAGACCGCTGCGGGATATAAGAGGTCAGGGTGGACCGGGATGTAATCTGGCTGAGTCACCTGCCAAGCGGCCACCCCCTCCCCAACCCTCCCCCCCGGGGGGGTCCCGAGGGGGGAGGGAGCAGAAAGGCGCTCCATCTGAGCAGCCGGGGACATGGGTGACAGTTTGGACCGGGGACATGGGTAACACATTTCTGCTTTCGTTCACCCCTGTTGTTGGTTGGCCGGTGGGGTTGTGGGTAACCCGGCAGGGTTATCCACAAGTCCACCGGCCGGGCGCCGCGGCGTCCTCAGGCGGGTGCCGCCATGGTCGATGACGCCGAGCACGATCGGGCCGTAGGCGACGGTGAAGCTGCCGTCGGCCTGTTCACGCAAACCCACCGGCTCGCCGACGAGGGCCTCATTGACGTAGATGGTGTGGCCCTGCCAGCGGATCTCGCCGTTGTGGCGCACCCGCCGCACATCGTGCTCGGCGCTGTAGCCGGGCTCGCGCAGCACCCCATCGAAGCGCCGCGGCGAGGCGGCGTAGTGCTCCGCCGGGGTGCCATCGGCCAGCGCCTGGTGCGGGCGCTCCTCGTTGTACAGGCGCTGGAAGGCGGCAAAGCGCTGCAGCTGCTGGCGCAGGCTGGGCGCCGGCGGACTGGCGGTGTCCTGCAGCAGGGTGAGATGGAGCCGCTCCAGCCGGCCGTTGTGCTGCGGCTTGCCCGGCTCGATGCGCTCGGGCGTGATGCCGGCCTTGATCACCTTCACCGCCAGCCGCGACAGCCCGCCCGCGCCGCGGCTGGCAAACGGCGGTCCGTTGTCGGAGCGCAGCGCCCGCGGCAGGCCGAATTCGCGCAAGGCGGCCTCCAGCACCGGCCACACGTGATCGGTGTCGTTGCGCCCCAGCGCCTGGCAGCGCAACAGATAGCGGCTGTGGGCATCGCTCAGCGTGAACGGCTCGCAGCGCGACCCGTCGCCGGTCAGGAACCAGCCCTTGAAGTCCATGCACCACACGTCGTTGGCCGCCTCGCAGGCGCCGAAGGGCGCCGCAGGCGGGCTGCGCCGGCGCAGCCGCCGCTTGACCGTCAGGCCCTCGCGGTCGAACAGGGCGCCGATGCTGCTGGCCGCCGGCCAGGCCATATCGGGTTCGGTGCGCTCGAGCCACGCCAGCACCTTGCGCGGCCCCCAGCTCGGATGCGCCCGGCGCGCCGCCACACAGGTCTCGGCGACCTCCGGCGTCATCGCCTGGGGATGGCTGAGCGGCGCGCGGGGACGGTCAATCAGCCCCTCGACCCCATCGGCGCGAAACCGTCCCAGCCACTTGTAGCCGGTCTTGCGGCTCACACCGTAGCACCGGCACAGCACCGCAAAGGCTTCCTCCTGGCTCTCAGCCGCCATCACAAACCGCACCCGCTCGTTCACGGCACAGGTCTCCTTCCATCCCATCGGCAGATCCTCCCTGCCGAACAGTTGACCTGTTACCCATGTCGCCGGTCTATACCGTTACCTATGTCGCCGGGCTGGACCCGTCGCTCCCCTCCCCCCTCGGGGCAGGGGAATCGCATTTGAAATTTTTGGGTTGCGCGGAGGGTTGAAAGGGATTCTTAGGAACGGCAGTTTTTCAGAGGAGAGACTGCCATATCCTGCCTTGATAGTTGTTTCGGCGCGGTACCCGATCCGCGTGCTCGCAATGCCTCGCACCGAC
>CAZUIY010000361.1:0-2366 GCA_964619975.1 uncultured Gemmatimonadales bacterium | reverse complement strand
GACACGAGAACGGGCGAATGCACTGATCTCGGAGTGCTCACGGCGGCGTAGACGAAGCTTGCGCAGAACAGGCTCACTGCTCGACATCGAGGGCGGCCGGCGAGTCGTGGGCGTCATGACGAGTCGAACCACGTTCTTGGTCGTTGCGGGTCGATGCGAGAGCGAATGCGCAGCGTTCCCTGCTTGCACTGAGGACAGAGTCGGGCGTCGGGAGCCGGCGTACGCGGGCGGAGTTTGCGCGAAGAGCCGATGAGCTCGCGGGCTCGGGCGATGTTGGCCGCGCGGTCTCGGTTGGAGAGAAAGCCGTAGTAGCGGACACGCGTGAAGCGGGGCGGAACGACGTGCTGGAGGAAGCGATCGAGGAACTCTGTGGCCGGGAGCGACATCGTCTTCTGGGCGTTGCCGTCCTTGTAGTCGCGATAAGCGAAGGTGACCGTGTCGTCCTCGAACGAGAGGATGCGGTGATTGGAGATGCCCACGCGGTGCGTGTAGGCGGCGAGATAGGCGAGGACGTGTTCTGGTCCGCCGAACGGAGGCTTGACGTAGGTGTGCCAGTCGGTCTTCGAGGCCAGAGTGAGCATCAAATCGAGCGCTTGCCGGTCAGGGACGACGGAGGTGGGCACCTTCAGCGTGCCGTCGCCATAGGCCTCGGTGATGGCGTTCTTGACGTGAGTGCGAAAGCGGCGCGAGAGAGCCTTGTAATAGAGCAGGAACGTGCCGGTGGGAACTCGTACCCAGCGGCGACCGTGAAGAGAGAAGCCGCCGCCGGGAACGATGCAATGAATGTGAGGGTGAAAGATTAGCGTCTGTCCCCAGGTGTGAAGCACCGTGAGGACGCCGACGAGGGCGCGGAGCTTGGTCTGTGCGACGTCGAGCACAGCCTGCCCGGCCGCGCGCAATAGGATCGCGTACACGATTGCAGGTGCGTACTGCGCGAGCACGTTCAGAGAGTCCGGGATGGTGAAGACGACATGGAAGTAGGGAACGTCGATCACCTCGTCGCGTCGCTTCTCGAGCCACTTCTCCCGGGCCTCGGCACCGCAACCAGGACAGTGACGGTCGCGGCACGAGTTCCAGAAGGTGTGCTCATGATCGCAACGGTCACAGTGATCGCGGTGACCGCCCAGTGCCTCGGTGCGGCAATCTGCGATCGAGCGCAGGACTTTGGTCTGCGCCGGCGTGATCGAGCGACGAGCGAGAAGCTCCCCGCCGCTCGCGCGAGCAATCGCGCCGAGTGAGACCGTCTGCGCCATCACGAGCTACTTGCCGGCGGTGGGTGACTTGGGCGGAGGCGTGTCGAGAGGGCTGCGGGCGTGAGCCGGTGAGACGTGCGTGTAGATCTCGGTGGTGCGCGTGTGAGCGTGGCCGAGCAGGACCTGAATGACGCGGAGGTTCATCCCCTGCTCCATCAGGTGCGTGGCAAACGAGTGGCGAAGCGTGCGCGGCGAGACGCGCTTGGTGATCCCGGCGCTGCGAACGGCAAGCTTGAGTGCGCGCTGAACGGTAGAGTGATGGATGGGCTGGTGAGGGTCCTTGGCGCAAGGGAAGAGCAAGCCGGTGGGACGGGTGCCGCGCATGGTCTGACTCCACCACTCGCGGAGCAGGTCGAGGGCGATGGGAGAGAGCGGGGCGTAGCGATCCTTGTGACCTTTGGCCTGACGAATGTGAAGGAGCATGCGTGAGGAGTCGATATCGGCGACCGTGAGGCGGCAGACTTCACCGAGACGGAGACCTGCCGAATAGAGAACCGTGATCACCACGCGGTCCCTCAGAGACCGGAGTGCAGCGAGGACGGCCAGCGTCTCCTCCACGGACATCACGATGGGATAGTGTTTTTCGCGGCGGCCGTACGGGATGCGGACGACCAAGTCGGGCCGGTTCATGACGTAGAGGTAGAAGAAGCGGAGGGCAGCGACGGTCTGCTTGAAGAGGCAGTACGAGACCTTCTTCTCGTCGCGCAGGAAGAAGAGGTACCGCTCGATGTCGGGGAGCCCCAGACGATCGGGCGAGCGACGGAAGAAGAGAGCGAACCGAGAAACCAGGGAGATGTAGGTGTGGGTTGTCCGGGGCGAACGATTGCGAATCCTGAGAGCCTGGAGCATCCGTTGACGCAAGGGAGTTGTGACCATGATCGATCTCCTTTCAATGAGATCCGATCAGTGGACTCCCAAGGGCAGTCAGGCGCGAGCAATCATCGGCTCACGTGCCTTGGTCAAAATCCTGAAGGACGCACAGCGCGCCGCATCAGCGGCTTCGTCCAACTCATAGGACTCTATACCGCATCCCCCCACACGAAGCTCGAGCCGATCGCGCAGGCGAAGCGAGGCCGGGGTGCGTGTTGGGTGAGTGAAGGAGATGCGGTGATG
>CAZUIY010000360.1:0-3888 GCA_964619975.1 uncultured Gemmatimonadales bacterium | reverse complement strand
AGTATTGCGGGGTGGCTTGAGAGAAGTTTTCTAGAGGTGTGGTTGGTTTGGCTTCGATTGGTGGTTGCTTGTTCCAGACTCTTGCCTTGTCGATGTTCTGGCCATTAGTTCCTGCGCGGCTTCGTGGATCGGGAGCTTGCTGTACGACATCCAGAAGTCGATGACATTGCCCTGCGAGCCGCAGCGGAAGCAACGATAGATGTTTCTGCCGGTGTTCACGGAGAAACTGGGAGCGGCTTCAGGCCCGCCACATAATGGACAAGGGCCGCGGAGTTGCTCTCCACGGCCCTGGGTCGATTGCCAGCCAATAGGCGTCAGGACGTCGATGATCCGCAGCCGGCTCCTCAATTCTGCATAGTCGATCTTCGGCATCTTGTGCGTTCTAGGAGGTTAGCTTCCCGCTAGGTTGACCGTTGCTTCTGCTCGGCTCGCTCGGCGCGATACGATTTGCCGTCGAACTTGATGATGATCGAACTGTCAACCACTCGGTCCAACAACGCCATCACCAACGGTGGGTCTCCCAGATAATCAGTCCAATCGCGGAAGTCGACGTTCGTCACGACCGCCGTCGATCCGCGACCGTTGCGGCTGTCGATCACCTTGTAAAGGAGACTCAAGGCGTCCGGGATGTCCTTCCGCTCCAATTTCTCAAAGCCGAACTCATCGATGATCAACAAGTCGTACGATCGATACTTGCGAACTCGCTGCGATAAGGCCTTGATCGCTTGAGCCTTGTTTAAGTCTTCGATCAGTTCAGCACTCTTGGTATAAAGCACGCGATAACCAACCGCGCAGCAAGCGCGTCCAACCCCTTCGAGCAAGTGCGATTTTCCGAGACCGCTTTTCCCGACGAAAGTCACGTTGTCCCGGCGACCGATAAACTCACCGGTCGCAAGCTCGAGGAACGGTCGCTGCGGAATCGTTTTGGCATTGAATGACCAGTCGAACGATTCGAGCGTCGCCTGGGTCGGGAACTTGGCTCGCTGGATGCGAGCCGCGATCGCCGCTTGGGTGCGCGCATCGGCCGGAGCTGCTAAGAAGCGTTCGAGTATCTCCCAGCTCGAGTAGTTCTTCTCCGTCGACTCTCGAACGATTCGGTCAAGTGTTTCCGCTGACATCGGGATCTTGAGTGTCTTCAGGTGCCTGAGGATTCTCTCCCGATGGCTCGTCGTTGAAGGGAAGGTCTTGTTGCTCGGGCTCTTGTTGCTGGTCTGGGTTCGGTTGGTCTTGGTCATGATGTGGCTGGTTCTTCAAGAGGTGTTGATAGTCTTCGCTCCGTCGTGGTCCGATAGGATCCGATTGCGTAAGTCGTTTCAAAGCATCTTGTTCCTTGTCGCTCAACACTTCCCACGAAGGCTTGGGCGTACCCAGGTGAGCCAAGATCCGTTCCAACGATTGGTAACCATACGCGTGGTACTGGATCGCTCGGCTCATCGCGGCCAAGATATCTTTGAGCGAATAAGCATGCAGCAAGCTCAACACGCGCTGCGCATCGTGCTTGCCGTAGCGTTGTTTGGCCAAGAGCCCTTCGAGGAACTGACTTCCGACCGGACCAAGTTCCGCGTAACGTTCGCGAAGTGTGCTCCGTTGCTGCTCAACATCTTTCGGTGGAGCGTGCGAGGGATCGAGTCGTGATTGGTTCGTTCCTCCGAGGAAGAGAACATGTTTGGCGACCAGCGATAGCGAACGGTTATAAACCAGAAGTTCGTTTTCCGTGATTCGCACTGGCAGTTGTTCGCCCATCAACTGCCAGGGGACCGAGTAGCGATTGTTCGCATACTGGATCGTGGCGTCGGTATCGACGATTCGATAGACGACTTGAGCCGTGTCGAATCGCAAGGCTGGCAACGGCAGCAGATGTGGCAGTTCCTCGGCGTGCAATTCCAGCGGCGTTTTTTTGGTCGTACCGTGGATTCGTGTATCGGCGACTTCAGCCAGCCACCAGCGAGCGACTTCGTGGAGATGGTCCAGCGAACGGAACTCGCGACCGTTGAGTAAGTTGGTCTCGATGTAATGGAAGGGCCGTTCGACTTTTCCTTTCGTTTGCGGACGATAAACCTGGCAAGCCCACGGTCGATAGCCATAGTGAGTGGCGAAGGCCAGGAACCGCGTGTTATAAACCGGCTGTCCGTCTTCCCATCGAGTGACGACGACTTTCATATTGTCGTAGAGACAGGTCGTTGCCACTCCGCCGAGATGTTCAAAGGCGGCGATGTGCTGGCGTGTTGTGGTCTCGAAGTCCTGTCGATCGGTGAAGTGAATGTACTGACGTCGCGAGTAGCTCAGGATGTAGCTGAAGAGCTGAACTCGGCGCTTGCCTTCTTGGGTAAAATCGATGTCATAAGTCGACCAATCCATCTGAGCTTGGACGCCGGGAGCCGTCTCGAATCGAATCGTTAGCGGCTTGGCCGGTCGGGCACGCAATTGTTTGACTCGGACTCGCAAGATCGAATACCCGCCATCGTAGCCGAGCCTTTGCAGCTCTTCGTAGACACGTTTGGCGGTGATGCGTGGGTAGCGCTGGAGCAGTTGCTTGAGCTGCTCTTCGAACCGATCGAGCTTGCTGCCTCGAAGCACTGGGGCTGGCCCGAGACTTGGTGGTGTGGCTGCGGCCGCTGAGGGATCATCGGCCGCTGGCAACTCAGTGCTTCGCTGACGGGCTCGGAGGAGACTTGCGACCTTGAACCGATTCAACCCCAGCTCGCGGGCGATCGAGCGGATGGATTGCTTGTTCTGCCAGCGATGGATGATGTCGTTGGCTAGTTGAGCCTCGCTATTCGCGTGGTTACTACTTTGGTTGTTGTCTTGGCAATTGTCTTGGCTCATGGCAATTTCAGTTCCTTGACGAAGTCTGCGGTCGCTTCGGAGAGTAAGTGGGCTTCTTGCCGTAGCTTCGAGAATCCTTCGGTAAGTGGCTCGCGATCACAGGCTTGCAGTTGTCCTCGCCCTTCGAATCGCAACCAGGTGTTCATCTTGGCGGTACCGTCCAGCAGCAGACCAAGCCGCTTGGCGATCCTGTTTCCTGCCACGCTCAATCGCGGGTCCCAATGATGCACGTAACTGTCTTGCGATTGGCGAATCGCTTCGCGCGGCTTGGTCAAGACGAAGTTGCGTTGCTCGGTCGTGCTGCTGGCGGCCAGGAGATCGACGGCGTCGGATAGCTCGCGGGATGTGAGTGCCGCATGGGCGGCGCATTGCATGGCTGCGCTTTGGTTGCCGCGCGGCAACCGGGTCAAGTGCCGAGCTTGCGTGGGCGTCAGCAACCCCAGCCGCAATCCCTCGCGAGCTTCCTCGCATAACCTTTCGATCAGTGCCAAGCGTCGATTGATCCAGCTCCTGTGCCTGCCCAGCAACTGAGCGACTTCGCTTTGCGGCAGTTGATCTTCATGAACCAAGGCGAAGATGATCCACGCTTCTTCGAGTTCGTTCGGCTTGCTGGTGATGCGGTTGAGGTTGAAGATGGCGGCTTTGGCGGCTTGCTCATCGATCTCAAGAAACCGGGCCTGAAGAGTTTGCATCCCCTTGAGCGATCGAGCCGCGCGAAGACGCTTGAAGCCATCGACGAGTACCGTCGAGCCCTCGAGTTGACAGACGACGACCGGCGATACTTGGCCATAGTCTCGCAGGGATCGCAGCATCAGTTGCTCGGCCTGGGGCTGAGCGATCCGATAGCGAGCAAGCCGCTCATCGAGTGAACTTAGGTCAAGTAATCGAACCTGGTCGCCTTCTGAAGACTGCGTTGATGGCAGTGGCAACTGTCTGGAATCTGGCATCGCCGATGGCTTCTCACGCTTTTGGAACCCGTCCATCGATCTTGCGGGAGACGGTCGTGACTCCCGGATTCGATGGCGAGACAAAAGATAGACGCGGGGGCTGCCAAAGCCCTAG
>CAZUIY010000359.1:0-4197 GCA_964619975.1 uncultured Gemmatimonadales bacterium | reverse complement strand
CAGGGCCAGGCGCGGACCGACAACACCGTCGGCGCCGAGCCGCCGCTGGTCACGAGCGGCGACGAGCTCGTCCGGATGGCCCCCTTCCTGAACGGCCGCACCCACTACTCCGCCGCCGACGTGGTGGAGTACCTGACTTCGCGCGTGCGGGCGATGGCGATGGCGTAGGAACGGCGGCAAGGCCGCGGGGTACGGACTGGTGCAGTCGCGCCGGGCCGCCCCACCTCTCCCCCGCGGAGGAAGTCCCAGATGAAGCCGTTCCACATGTACGCCCTGGTGGCCGCGCTCGCGGTCGCCCTCGGATCCCTCGGCTGCTCCAGCTCGGATCCCGCCGGCACCGGCCGCACCTCGACCGTATCCGTACTCCTGACCGATGCCCCCGACGACCTCGCCCACGCGTGGGTGATCGTGCGGGAGGTGTATCTGCAGGGCGGCGCCGACGACGAGGAAGCCGGCGGCCGGGTGGGGGTCTACACCGGCCCGAGCGCCGTGATCGACCTGCTGGAGCTGTCGGCTTCGTTCCTGGAGCTGGCCGAGGTCGACGTGCCCGCCGGCGAGTACGGCCAGATGCGCCTGGTGCTGGATGGGGCCGCCATCGAGACCGAGGGCGGCGATGTGTTCGCGACGGAGGGCTTCCCCGTGCCCGGCGGGCTGACGCCGGACGGCGACCTCATGTGCCCGTCGTGCTCGCAGACCGGCATCAAGATCCTGCTCCAGGGTCGCGACCTCTCCATCGAGGCCGCCTTCGAGACCCTCCTCATGGACTTCGAGGTCGACGAGAGCTTCGCGAAGCCGGCGGGGGCATCGGGCAAGTGGATGCTGCAGCCGGTGGTGAAGCTGTACAACGACCCGGCGGACGTGGATTAGGTCTAGCGGGGAGAGCTGCCCGCGGCCGCAGACCCACTAGGGGCCGGCGCGCCGCGGAGCAGGCCATCGGTACTCAGGTCCTCGTCGACGTCCGGCCAGTGGATGCCGAACCCGCCGGCGGAAATCCGCCAGTTCGATCGCTGGTCGGGGCTCGCAGACCGCAGCCGCGGGTACCACGCCAGCGGCACCGAGATCGTTCGTCCGTCCTGAAGATCGACCACCAGCAGGTCGCTGGTGAACCGGACGTCCTTGACGCGCTCTCCTGGCCTACTCTCCGAAGAACTCATTCCATGCCTCCAGCAAATGCAGTCTTCCCCCCTCAATCAGACTCTCGATACGCCGCAGCTCGGTGCCGCTGAAGCCAAGATTAGACGCCAACGTCACTGGGGTCAGCCAGAACTTCGCGGCCTTGTCGTCCCGGTCCACGTGGACGTGTGGCGGCTCATCCCGATCATGACTGAAGAAGTAGATCCGATAGGGGCCACTTCGCAAGACGGTCGGCAACTGCTCCCCCACTCCAGCACACCAGGCGTGGGAGGGCCGTGAAAACCGCAAGGGAATGCAAGCTCGAAGCCAGTTGCCTCCTGGCAGAGACAAGCCGCGTGACCACAGAGTCGGCCACGTCGGTAAGAGTCAACTCCTCGACACCATCCACCGCTTTCCTGATCTACCCCACCTTCCGCTGGCTCGACCATAGCACCGCCCGATGCGTCCGGACCAGCGCCGGGGCCGCGCTCCACGGCAGGCCGCGCCCGCTGGTCCGGATCGGGTGCGCCAGCGCCTGGCTCATGCGGGTCTCGGTCAGGAACCGGCCGCCCTCCCGCAGCACCCGCGCGATCTCCGCCACCGCCCGGTCCGCCCGCGCCACGTGATAGCAGGTCCCGAAGTCGATCACCACGTCGAACGCGCCGTCCGGGAACGGGAGCGCGCGGACGTCGGTCCGGATCAGCTCGATCGGGATCGGTGCGGTGGCGGTCCGCCGGGCGCCGTCGGCCAGGGCCTCGGGATCGATGTCCACGCCGACCAGCCGCGCCGGCCGGCGGAGTCGGGCGAGGGCGGCCAAGGCGATCCCGCGTCCGCAGCCGACCTCCAGAATGCGCGCCCCCAGCGGCACGTCCAGGAACCGCGCCATCAGCGGCACCTCGACGGAGTACTGGATGGAGTTCCGGAGCTCGATGTTGGGGAAGGGCTCGTACTCGGAATCGGGCGGGCGGGGGCCGGGCGTCGGGCGGGTCATGGGGACCTCCACGGTTGGAAGACCGGCTGGCCTTGGGTGGTACCGGCGGCGGGTAGTGCGGGTTCCGCTCCTGGCTCGACTCGCCCAGCCGCCGTTGCCTCACTGCACCGAGCGTCGAATATTCGGCCATCCACTCTCTCTCCCCTGCACTGGTGGATCGCATTTGGCGGAAGCCTGGAGTCGACTCGAGGTCGAAGCGACGGTCGAGGACTACTTCTCGATGCTTGGTGCCGAGATCCGGGGCGAGGACTACAACAAGTCCGCTCACCGGCGGCATCTCTCCACACTGCTCGACTCGCGGTCCGACGGGGCCATCGAGCGGAAGCACCAGAACATCAGCGCCATCCTGATCGAGCTCCGGTTCGCCTACATTTCGGGCTACAAGCCGCTGGGGAACTACCAGCAGCTTCTTTCCGACGTCGTCGAGGAGCGGCTCAGGTCGGACCAGACGCTTCAGGCCCAAGTGGAGGCCCAGGTCACCGCGCCGGCCGCAGTCCCGGAGATCGACGACATCCTCGCCGCCCTGGTCCGTCCTCCCGCCCCCCGGGAGCGCCCGTATTCCACCTCCACGCGGACCCCTGCAGGCGCGCGCGTCAGGCCGGGGGTGGACTACCTCGAGATGGAAGCGCGGAACCGCTCCCTGGGCGCCGCCGGCGAGGAATTCGTCCTGCGCTTCGAGGTCGCGCGGCTGGACAGCGTGGGCCAGGGGCGGCTGGCGTCCCGGGTCGAGCACGTATCGAAGACGCGCGGCGACGGGGCGGGCTTCGACATCCTGTCCTTCGAGGAATCGGGCCGGGAGCGGCTGATCGAGGTCAAGACCACGAGGTACGGCGATCGCACGCCCTTCTTCGTGTCGCGGAACGAGGTCGAGGTCTCTCGGGAGCGGACGGACCACTACCACCTGTATCGCGCCTACGATTTCCGCCGCAATCCACGGCTCTTCTGCCTCGGCGGCCAGCTCGATCAGTCGTTCGAGCTGGACCCGGTTCAGTTCATGGCCCGGATCGCCTGACGGTGCGGTGCTCCTCCGCCCTCGCCTCGTCGTACTCCCGCAGAAACCGCCTGTAGTCGAGATCGAAATCGTTGGCAACGTTCAGCACCCGCTCGACGAAGTCCGCCAGCCCGATCTCGTCGAAGACGAGCAGCCGCCGGCCATCCCGGAGGACCTTGCGCTGGAAGAGGACGGGAGCGCGGTTCAGGATCGTGACCGACACGTCCTCTTCCCCCAGGGCTCCCGTTACCCGCCCGATCAGCCGGAGATGGTGATCGAACTCCGGATCCTCGTCGGGACGGAACACGAGCGCCAGATCCACGTCGCTGAGCGGTGTCTGATGCGGGGTGGCGTACGACCCGTACAGGTACACGGCGGCGAGACCGGGCTCCTCCCGCAAGAGGGGCCCGAGGTCGTCCAACCCTCCGCCGACATCGATAGGGCAGCCGTCGTTCTGGATCTTCCGCGTCATGGAACGACGTTACGGTCGGGGCGGCCGATGTTCAATCGTGGGTGAGAGCTTCGCATCAAGGAAGACCCTCGCCACGCGCCTGGATGAGCTCCTCCTCCGCCTGGTCCCACTCGATCACCGGCAGATCCAGCCCCAGAATCTCTCCGACCAGCCGCCCCCGATCCTCACGGTCCAGCAGGTACTCGTCCGGTTCCATCAGGACCTGAGCTCGTTTTGTGCGGCCATAATTCCTCCACGATGAATGCGTAAGTCATTCTACACCACAGCGGCGATCCAGATGCTTGCCATTTAGACATCTGTCTAATAGACTACTGTCTAACAATGGACACCACCTACCGCGCCCTTGCCGACCCCACCCGCCGGGAGATCCTGCGTCTCCTGCGGAAGGGGGACATGGCGGCCGGGGAGATCTCCGAGCGGTTCCCGATGACCGCGGCGTCGGTCTCGCATCACCTGGCGGTCCTGAAGGAGGCCGGGCTGATCCAGGCCGAGCGCGACGGGCGGAGCATCATCTACTCGCTGGACACGACCGTGGTCCAGGACTTCATCCAGGAGGCGATGCGCATGTTCGGTGTGGGAGACGAATCGTGAGCCGGCGGTGGCTGACCCCGGCGCTGGTGGCCGCGATGA
>CAZUIY010000358.1:0-2117 GCA_964619975.1 uncultured Gemmatimonadales bacterium | reverse complement strand
AAAGCTGCCATCGTCAAAGAAGTCACCTGGATCTGGCAATAGAATTGGCCCCGTCGCGGCTGTCCATCTAATAGCGCCCCCTCCAACGATGACCGAACCAGTTGTCGATGCGTCATTTGCTTCGAGAGAGTTTGGCCCGTTATCCTCAAACAAACTGACCATCCCCTCTTGCTCCGTCCAACGGAAGGCCTCACGATGGGCGACTGTTCCAAACCCAACGATTGTCGAACCATCAAGTGAGATAGCGTTTGCTTCACTCTCGAAGTCCCCACCGTCCAAATCACCAAGCCCCACCATGCCTGTCTGTTTGGTCCAGCGAAACGCTTCAACCGAACTTATTCACCAGCCCATCCTGAATCGAGATCGCGGTCAACGTGAGCATTGCGACAGTTGCGTGGGCTCGGTTGGCGCACACCGCCCCCTTACCCCTCGGGGTGCTGAGCAGTGATCGTGTTGACTGAGGTGATAGGAGTGGAGAAGGTTAGCGACGATAGTTCTTGTGGTTACAAGCGTCGCACCTCGCTGGCAAACGCGTGCCGTGGGGGCGGCGTCCAATGGTGACGGGTCGGACCGCGTGGCGTCGCATACCGCGACGGCAAGCGCCACCGCCGCAGACGCGTGATCAGCTGTTGCCAAAAAGGCTCGACGACCTCGGCCAGGTACACGACCAGCCGCCGCGCATGCTTGGTGATCCGCGCCCCGGCCTTGAGCACGTCACGCTGAAAACGGGTCAAGTCAAAGCAGCTGCCGGCCGCGTCTTCGTACTCGATCCGCAGTGCCGACACCAGGTTGAAGGCCAACAGCGCCAACCGCAGCACGGTCTGGTTTTCATGAAAGTCCGCGTGCGACAAATGCGGCCCAATCGCTTGCTGAAACTCACCCAGCCGATCCTCGAACGTGCCGCGCTGGCGATAATGGTCCAGCGCCTCGGCCGCGCTGAGCTCCTCCTTGCTGTGCCCGACGATCAAGAAGAAGTAGCCCGGCAACAGATTCAATTGACCCGTTTTGGGATCGGGCCGATCCACAACCACCAGCACCAGCCGCTGCGGATACTTCCACGACTCGGCCTGGTACGGACCCAGCTCAATGATCTTCTGGTAACCTTCGCGTGGTGGGCGGCCTGGCGGCCGCTCCAGGTGCGGCCCTGCCAGGGCGTCCAGTACCGAATTCGTCTTGATTCGCCCGAGAAAACGCTGCTTTCGCTCGGTAAGCCAGTCGAGCACTTCGCCGATCACGAAGCCCGCATCGATCCGCCAGTCGATTACGTATCCCAGCGGCTCGGCGAGCCGCCTCGTTTCTTCGAGAAATCGCAGCACGCCCTGTGCGGTATGCACCTGGCCCTGCCGCAGGATGGCGTGCACAAAGCCGTTGCCCAGACGGCAACCCTCGTGCACACTGTCGTAGTTGCCGGCGACCGCGTAGCTGGCGACCAGCGGGTGATAGACGGTCTCCTTGTAGTAACCGTTGTACGCAGCGCCTGGTTGTTGGCCATGCACTTCGATCGGAAAACTGTCCACATCCAAGGTCGCGTGCCGGGCGGCGGTGTCGCCGCCAGTGGCGCGCAGGTGTCGCGCGCAACACTCGACCAGGCTATCACGGAGCGCTGCGCGGTTGGTCGGATGATGAGCCAGGATGTCCAGCAGTCGCGATTGGGTCGGCTGGCTCGCCAGTCGCTCGTCAATCGGCGCCGGACCGGTTGCATTCCAAGCGGCCAGCTTCATGGCCGGATCATGCGCCAACCGATCCGCATCGTCCTGGGTCGTATAACCCAGCGCCATACCGAACACGCGTTCGCGCAACAGCTCGACCAGTTCATAGCGAATCCGATCTGGTCGGCGGGGATCGATCAGCTGGTCGGCCAAGTGCTCGCAAAGTCCCAACCGATGATCCGCCTCACGCAACAAAAGTAATCCGGCGTCGGACGTGATTCGCTGGTCGGTCGTTTGTATCTTGACAGCCCGATTGAACTCGGGTTCGAATAGCCACCGTTGGTCGTTCTGTCTTTCACCCATGACGTGGTCTCCTGGGGGTGCGTGGAACGTTTCCTTACACCCATGAAACCCCGGGAACCACGCATGGGACTACAGACAAGATGAGATTCTGGTGAATAGGTCGGG
>CAZUIY010000357.1:0-2118 GCA_964619975.1 uncultured Gemmatimonadales bacterium | reverse complement strand
TCCTCCGCGTTTGACGACCCCGGTCCCCGGGGGATACCTTGTGCCATGCCCCAGGCCCGCAGGGCTCGGCCCTACCAACCCCGTCAGGACCGGAAGGTAGCAGCGGTACGTAGACGGTCGGGTCGCTGCGATCCGCCTGGGGTTTTCACGATGTGTCCGGTCCGCTCCGCTGCCGATCGATCCCTCCCTTCCGGGACGACTCGATGACCCATCAGCCCCTGGCGCTCAAGTATCGTCCGGCGACGTTCGCGGACGTGATCGCCCAGGACCACGTGACGCGGACGCTCTGCAACGCCCTGGACCGCGGCCGTGTGGGGCCGGCGTACCTGTTCGCGGGGCCGCGCGGGAGCGGCAAGACGACCACGGCCCGGCTCCTGGCGAAGGCGCTGAACTGCGGGGAAGGGATCAGCGGCGAGCCGTGCGGGAAGTGCGAGAACTGCGTCTCGATCGCGGCCGGCCGCTCGCTCGACGTGATCGAGATCGACGCCGCGTCCAACCGCGGCATCGACGACATCAAGGAGCTCCGCGAGACCGCCAAGTACGCCGCCGCCCAGGGGCGATACAAGGTCTACATTGTGGACGAGGTCCATCAGCTCTCCAAGGACGCGTTCAACGCGTTCCTGAAGACGCTGGAGGAGCCCCCCCGGAACGTGGTGTTCGTCCTGGCCACCACCGAGGCCCACAAGATCCTGCCGACGATTCTGTCGCGCTGCCAGCGGTTCGACTTCCGGCCGATTCCGCTGCCGGCGATCCGCGGGCGGATCGAGGACATCGCGGTGCGGGAGTCGTTCGACCTGGCGGAGGAGGCGGCGTTCGCCATCGCGCGGAAGGCCGACGGTTCGCTCCGGGACGCGCTCTCGCTGCTGGACCAGGTGGTGGCGTTCGGCGGGGACTCGATCGACCTGGAGACCCTGCGCCGGCTGATCGGCATGCCGGACGAGGAGCGGTACCTGGAGCTGACCGACCTCCTGGCCGCTGGCGACGCGGCCGGCACGCTGGGGGCGGCCCGGCGGCTCCGCGAGGCCGGGTACGACCTGGAGGAGTTCTACGGCGGGTTCCTGGAGCACCTGCGGAACTGCCTCCTGTTCGCGCTCGGCGCCGCCGATGGCGCGGTCGAGGTGCCGTCCCGCTGGCGCGAGGCGTACGTCGAGGCCGCCGAGCGGCTGGGGGCCGACGACCTGCTCCGGATGCTGACCCTGGCGACGGACGAGGAGCCGGTCTTCCGGCGCTCCGGCCAGCAGGGGCTGGTGCTGGAGGTCCTGCTGGTCCGGCTGGCGCTCCTGGACCGGAGCGTCGACATCGACGACGCCCTGGCGGCGCTGGACGGGGGCGGGGGGCGCCCTGGTGGCGGGCGCGAGGCCCCGGCCCGGGCGAGCCGCGGGAGCGCGCCGGGGAGCAAACCGCGGCCCGGCGGGGTACGAGCGGAGACCGCGGCGACGGCGCCCTCGCGGGCGTCCTCGCCGGGGCCGTCCGCGCCCGCCGCCAGCCCGTCCGCGCCCGACGCCGGCCGCTCCGCGCCGCGCGCGGCGGCGGACTCCGGCCAACGGCGCGCCGACCCGGGCCCTCTGACGCTGGAGGTTCTGGCCGGGGAGTGGGACACGGTGCTGGACGCGATCCACGCGCTTCGCCCCACGGTGGCCGCGGCGCTCCGCGAGGCCCGTCCGGCCGGGTGCTCGGGCGAGCGGGTGACGCTGACGCTTCCGGCCGAGGCGGAGTTCCGGCTGGAGGCGCTATCCCAGCGGGGAACGCTGGACAGCCTGGTGACCGTGCTGGGCGAGCGGTGGGGCTGGGCGGGCGCGATCGAGGTCCGCTCGGGCGAGGCCCCGGCCCCCGCGGCCACAGCGGCCGCCGAAGCCGCGCCCGCGCCGGAAACGCCCGCGGAGGCCCCGCCACCGCCGGCCACCGCGCGCGAGATCCGCGCCCGCGATCTGGCGGCGCGGGTGGAGGACGATCCGCTGCTCAAGCAGGTCGTCGAATTGTTCGATGCGAATGTCGTTCGCGTCCGGCGATCGTCGCCGGCGCGGCCATGACCGAAAGGAGATCTCCGATACAGGATATGACCAACATCCAGAACCTCCTCAAGCAGGCTCAGAAGATGCAGAGCCAGGTCGCGCGCGT
>CAZUIY010000356.1:0-10229 GCA_964619975.1 uncultured Gemmatimonadales bacterium | reverse complement strand
CGGCTCTAGGATGGCCGGCGCTCTCGGCCAGGAGATCCGCCACTTCGACCTCGAGGAGGCCGAGCGCATGCTCCCGCTCGTCCGCGCCATCGTCCGCGGCATGATGGACGACTACGCGGAGCGGCAGCGGCTGCTCGAGCGCCTCGACGGGCTGGACGACGCCGACGAGGGACCGCGGCGGACCGAGATCTCGCGGGAGATCGACGCCCTCACGGCCCGCCTGGTGGAGGCGGCCGGCGAGATCGAGGCGCTGGGCCTGGAGTTCAAGGGGATCGAGCACGGCCTGGTGGACTTCCCCAGCCTCCGCGACGGCGAGACCGTCTACCTCTGCTGGCGGTTCGGCGAGGATCGCATCCGGTACTGGCACCCCCTGCACGCCGGATTCGCGGGCCGCCGTCCCATCGAGCCCGACTGAATCGGGACGAGCCGGGCCGCGGCGGCCCTCTCGACCGTCTCCGCCGCCTGATCGACGTCCGGCCGAACGAGTGGCCGGTCGTGCGGCTCCTGTTCGGCTACTTCTTCTGCCTCACCGCGCTCCAGCACCTGCTGAAGCCCGCCCGCAACGCGTTCTTCCTGAGCACCGCGGGCGCCGAGAACCTGCCCTGGGTCTACATCGTCACCGCGCCGGTCTCGGCGGTGGCGGCGCTCGGCTACGGCCGCTGGCTGGCGGGACGGGATCGGCGGCTCCAGATCCACGGCTCGCTGACGATCGTGGCCATCTCGCTGGTCGTCTTCCGGGTGCTGCTGGAATCGCCCTCGCCCGCCGTGGCCGGCGCCTTCTACGTATGGATCCAGGTGTTCTCCCTTCTCCTGGTCAGCCAGTTCTTCCTGGTCGGAAACGACCTGTTCGATCCGCGGCAGGCCAAGCGGATCTACGGCATCATCGGGGCCGGTGGCCTGGTCGGCGGAATCCTCGGAGCGGCGACCGCCGGGTTCCTGGCCAACGAGCTGGGGGCCGCCGGACTCCTGTGGCTGGGCGTGGCGCTGCTCGGCGTCTGCGCGGCCTTCGCCGAGGGCTCCTTCCGGGAGGGCCACTTCCGTCCCGTGGAGCCGGCCTCGCGGCGGGACGACGCCGGGGAGACCGGATCCCTGTTCGAAGGGATCGGGATCCTCCGCCGAGTGCCCCACCTGCGGCGGATCGCGCTTATGATGTTCCTCTCGGTCCTCATCTCGACCCTCGTGGATTTCATGTACAACTCCGCCGTCGAGGTCGCGCACCCCGGAGATCCGGAGCGGCAGGCGGAGTTCATCGGACAGTCGTTCGCCATCTTCAACGGCTTCGCGCTGGTGCTGCAGCTGTTCCTGACCGGCTGGTTCCTGAACACGGTGGGTCTGGCGGGCGCCATGCTCCTTCTGCCGGTCGGTATCGGGCTGAGTCTGGGGGGAGTGATGTTCCTGCCCGGCATCTATACGGCGGCCATCGCCAAGGGCGCCGACACGGCGCCGCGCTACTCGGTCGACCAGGCGGGGCGCGAGATCCTGTACCTGCCCGTGCCGAGCGTGCTGAAGCAGCGAGCCAAGCCGTTCATCGACATCGTGGTGCAGCGCTCGGCCGACGGCGCCGCCGGCGTGGCGATCCTGATCCTGGGGAGCGGCGCGATCGCCCTCTCCACGCGTGGCCTGACACTCGTGACTCTATCCATGGTTGCGCTCTGGATCGTGGCGGTGCTGGGAGTCCGGCGGACGTACCGCGGAGCGCTGGAACGGCTCCTGGCGGTCCGCGACGTGGACCGGGTCGAGGCGGTCGAAGACAGCCTCGACTCCTCCGCCATGCGCGAGCTGATGGCGGAGCTGGAACCCGCCACCGAGGCCGAGCGCGTGCGCTTCGCGCTGGACCTGCTGGCGCACCTGCCGCCGGGCCTCCTGCACGACCGGGCGAGGCGACTGCTGGAGCATCCGGATCCGGCGGTGCGGGTCCGGGCGATCGGTATCCTGGAATCGGGCGCGGGATCGGCCACCGAGTCGGCGGTCCGGCCGCTGATCGAGGATCCCGACTCGCGCGTCCGGGCCCGCGCGATCCTGTTCCTGTGCCGGGCCGCGCCGGGCGAGGCGTCGCGCCGGGTGGACTCCCTGCTGGAGTCCGACGATCCGCACGCGCTGGAGGCGGCGCTCACGTGCCTGATGGAGCAGGGCGGCGAGGAGGGCGCGGAGCGGGCCGGCCGGGCGATCTCGCCGCTCGTCCACCGGGGCGGCGAGGCGGCCGCGCCGATCCGGGCGGCGGTGGCGCGAGCGCTCGGCCGGCTCTCCCGCCCCCATCCGCTCCAGCGGCACCTCGAGACGCTCCTGGCCGACGGCCAGCCGGAGGTGGTCCGGGACGCGCTCGAGTCGGCCGCGGCGGTGCCGCGAACGGATCTGCTCGCCTCGGTGCTGCCGCACCTCGAGGACCGCGGCACCCGACCGCTCGCCCGGCGGGCGCTGGCGGCCCACGGAGAGCCCGGCGTGCCGTATCTCTCCGCGGCGCTCCGCGATCCCGACCTCCCGCAGGAAGTCCGCCGGTGGATTCCGGGCGCCCTCGTCCAGGTCGGGACCCGGGCCGCCTACGAGGCGATCTTCGAGTCGCTCCCCCAGCTCGAGATCGGGCGGCACCGGCTCTACGCCCTGAAGGCGCTGAACAAGATGCGCCGCCGGAACCCGGGTTGGTCGCTGCCGCCCGCCCGGGTGCGGGCCGAGCTCGACCGGGAGCTCGAGATGTCCTACGACGTGGAGCGACAGCTGGTCACCCTGGAGGATGACCCGCGTCGCGAGCGGATTCCCGAATCGCTGGCCGTCGCCTACGGGGAAGCGCTGGATCACATGGCGGTGACGTCGGTGGAGCGCGCCTTCCGGCTCCAGGGCCTGCTCTACGCCCCGCGCACGATGTACTACGCGTACGTGGGGCTGACCGCCGGGGACACCGCGTACGCGGCGAACGCGCTCGAGCTGCTGGAGACCGCGCTCGAGCGGCGCGACGCCGAGCGGCTGGTGCCCCTGATCGATCCCGATCGGTCCCCCCGGCGCAGAGCCCGGCTCGGACTCGGGTGGTATGATCTGAACGAGGGCGATCTGGAGTCGGACCTGGAGCGCGCCCTGGAGACCGGCGAGCCGTGGCTCCAGGCGTACGCGGTCGCCGTCGCCGCGAACGCCTTCCCCGACCGCATGGCGGCCCGGCTCGAGCGGCTGAGATCGTCGGGCCCGCCGCTGGTGCGGTCGCTGGCCCGGACCGCCGAACCCCGTGGAGAGGAGCCCCCGTTGGCGATGACGTCGGTCGAAAAGGCGACCGCCCTGCGGCACGCCGAGCTGCTGGGCCAGCTGGGCGCCGACGACCTGCTGCAGCTGGCCGCGGTGGCCGAGGAGCGGCCGTTCGACACGGGTGACACGCTCTTCTACCAGGGGGAGGACGGCGACTACCTGTACGTGATCCTGGACGGCCGGATCCGGGTGGAGCGGGACGGCCGGGAGGTGTTCACGGCCAGCCCCGGCGAGACGATCGGCACCTTCTCCATCCTGGACCGCCGGCCGCGGTCCGCCAGCGCGATCGCCGCCGAGCCCTCCCGCACCCTCGCCATCCACCGCGCCGACATGGGCCAGATCCTGGCGGACAACTACAGCCTGGTGGAGGGGATCTTCGAGTATTTGACGGGGATCATCCGGAAGATGAACGAGAAGGTGTATTCGGGGGATTCCGCGCCGTCTTGATGTTTGTCTTTCGTCGTGAGGGGGGCGGCGGCGGACGGTCGAAGGCCTCCACGGGGGCGCCAAATTTCTCGGATGACACAGCGGTCCCCGGGTATTCTCCGGGAACTTCCGTGCGATGACGGACGTCCAGCGGGAGGTCCCCCGCGGATGCCTCCGGCCGTCCGCCGCCGTCACGCTCACGGTGCGGGACAACCCCGAGGCGGCGTGGAAGCCGCCCGAACGGGGCGCTGAAGATCTTCCGGGTGCTCGGGGGTGGCGCGGTCGGTCGGGGTGGGCCGCGGGGGACTTCCCGCCGGACGGTGGCATCGCATCGACCTCGCCGGAGAATCACCGGGGTCCCCGGTGTCATGCATGGAATATGGCGCCCCCGTGGGCCATCCCGACCGGTCGCGCCGCCCCCCATGAACCCACGGAATACTATGTTCGCCGTCGGACGGACCCCCCCGCGCGGCTCTCGTAGGTTCACCTCCAGCTCGGCCCGATGGGGGCGGAGCGCGAACCCTGGATGATGGAGGTTTCACATGGGAGCGCCGAATCGCGACGAGGTCGAGGGCAAGGGCAAGCAGGTGGAAGGCGCGGCCAAGGAGAAGGCCGGCGAGTGGACCGACGACGAGGACACGCGGGCCGAGGGCAAGGCGAAGCACGCCGAGGGCGAGGTCCAGGAGAAGTACGGCGAGGCGAAGCGGAAGACGGGCGAGGCGATCGAGGACCTGGGCGAGGACATCAAGCGGTAGGCCCCGGTTGAGGCGACGCGGCTTCCTCCAGCGGGTGGGCGGGCTCGCCGCGGGCGGGCTCGCCACCGCCTGCGGGTGGCCCGGCGACGGCGGGGCCCGGGCCGGCAGCGGCGCGGCCGCCGTCGATCCGGACGCTCCCTTCGACCCCTCCGACTGGGAGTCGGTGCGGGACCAGTTCGAGGTGGCCCGCGAGCCGATCGACCTCTCCGCACTCTACATCTCGAGCCACCCCCGGCCCGTGCGCGAGGCGATCGCCATCCACCGCGACGGGCTGAATCGGGAGCCAACCCTGTACCTGCTGGGAAACAACGTCGCCCTCACGAACGACTCGATCGCCGGCGCGGCGCGCCACCTGGGGGCCAGCCGTGACGACATCGCGCTCACCGACTCGACCACCATGGGGCTCGGCATCCTCTACAACGGCCTGCGCCTGCGGCCGGACGACGAGATCCTGACCACCGAGCACGACTACTACGTCACGCACGAGTCGCTGCGGCAGGCCAGCGAGGGGAGCGGGGCGTCGGTCCGCCGGATCTCCCTCTACGAGGAGTTCCCCGGCGAGTCCGTGCAGGAGATCATCGGCCGGATCGTGGCCGGCATATCCCCGCGGACCCGCGTGCTGGCCCTCACCTGGGTTCACTCCGGGACCGGCCTCAAGCTGCCGCTGGCGGAGATCTCCCGGGCCGTCCGCGAGATCGACGAGGAGCGGGACGAGGAGGATCGCATCCTCCTCTGCGTGGACGGAGTGCACGGCTTCGGCGTGGAGGACGAGGGCGTGGACGACCTGGGGATCGACTTCTTCGCCGCCGGCACCCACAAGTGGATCTTCGGCCCCCGCGGGACTGGGATCCTCTGGGGCCGCGGCGCGCAGTGGCAGAACGTGCGGCCGCTGGTGCCCTCATTCCTGGACGACGCGTCCTGGGCCGCGTGGAACACCGAGGACGACCCGGCGGGCCGGACCGATGGCGCGCGGATGACGCCGGGTGGGTTCAAGCCCTACGAGCACCGCTGGGCCATGGCCACCGCCTTCGAGTTCCTGGGCGCGATCGGCCGGGACCGGATCGCGGAGCGGACCCACGCGCTGGCGCGGCGGCTGAAGGAGGGGCTGGCGGAGATCCCGGGAGTCCGGGTCGTCACGCCGATGGACCGGGAGCTCTCATCCGGCATCGTCTGCTTCGATCTGGACGGGTGGTCGGCCGGGAACGTCGTGTCGGCGCTCCGCGACCGGGGAATCGTCGCCACGGTGACGCCGTACGACGTCCAGTACGCGCGGATGGGTCCCTCGATCCGGAACTCGGAGTCCGAGGTGGACGCGGCGGTGGAGGCGGTCCGGGAGATCGCCTGATTCGCGGTCGCGCGCCACCGACCGTCAGCCGCCGCCTCCCCCACGCCCCCTTTCAACGAAGCTCACCGTCGAAGTCCCGTCGGTGATCGACAACCCCCCGTCGCCTTGGACACGCAGGGTCGGCCTCGCCTGGAGCAGCTCGGCGAGCCAGCGGTCCTGTGCGTGGCGGTCGGGGTCACAGCCCATCCGGGTCATCGCCAGGCCGTGGCCCTCGATCAAGAGGGTCCAGGAGGTCCCGTCGGCCTCCAGGTGGTACGGACCCACCATCCGGTTGCAGCCAGCGGAAGCCGACAGCACACCGTCGTGGAACGCCATCTCGATCGCGGTACCGGCCACCGGGCCATGGCCCTCGACCGCGTTCGACACGAATCGCCTGCCGTCTACGGGTGAGGACACTACTGGGTTGCCGCGACCTCCCAGAGGGTGTGGATCTGGTCGTCGAACTGCGGCCCGTACATCTGCTCGACACCGAAGTACTTATAGGCGTTCACGCTGTTGACGAGGTTCCGCTGGCGCTGATCCACTACGGTGGGCACGTAGTTGTAGAGCCACGGACCGCCGCTGGAGCCGCCTGTGTGGGTGCTGGGCATACCGATCGGCGAGGGGAGGAAGTTCTGGTCGAGGGTCGCTACTCTGGACAGGGTGAGCACCTGGTCCTCCCCTCCCCAGTTCTGCACGCCGTAGCCGAGCGAAGCGTACCGGGTGCCGACCCGGGGCTTCACGGCGCTCCGGAGCCCGTCCTTCCGGTACCTCTCGGTGAAGGCGATGCCGAGGGGATCGACGACATCGTGGAGGTCGGAGCCCGCGTGCTGACGAGTGCCCGCCGTCAGCCCGAGAAAGGCAACGTCGCGAGAAAAAGCGCGGCCCAATCCGAAGTGCCACGCGCTGGTGGTGGATACCGTCTCCGCCGGCCACCGTCCGAAGGGCGCGTTTCCATCGAAGTAGCCGGGAACGAATGTGAGCTTCGACACGAACGTTCCGCCCCCGTCACTGACGCAGTGGCCCGCCGTCACGATCAGATTGCGCGAGCCCTCACCCCAGCGGCCTCTGGAGCTGACCGCGGACGCGGAACAGACGAAATCGAAGCCACGGAGCGTGAAGAAGACCTTGCCGATCGAAGTGTGCGGATGGATCGCCATCGCAAACGGGCCGATGCTGCCGGTCCAGTGCCCCTGCCCGAACGACTGGAGCCAGGAGGGTAGACGTGACGTCGACCGCGGGGCGCGTCGGTTCACGCTCGAGGCGTTCAGGAGTTCAACTGGATGCGCGGACCGCATCCGCTCGGGTGTCCAGTAGTCGGCCACCGCCTGTGGATCGGGATCGTCGATCTGGTGGACCACTATGCCCGCGCCGGAGCCGGATGTGGTTGACGCGACCACCGGCGCCCTGGGCGCGGTAGGAGGCGCCTGGGACCCGCACGCGGCAAGCGCCACCGCACAGGAAAGGAAGACACCTGCGGCAAGCGTACGTACTCCAGACATTTGTGCTCGAAGCACTAAAGCCCCTTTCGTTGTGGACATGCGGCGCGGGCGCGCCACTACAGTCAAGGTGCGCCATCGAGGGCGGATGTCAAACGGGGAAGGGTGGAGGGAGGCGCGAGAATCTCCTTGGAGGCATCCTCGGGGGACTTCCTGCGGGACGGCTCAGATGTGCAGAACCTCCCCGTGAACGTCGAGCGCGGCTTCCTTCACCGCCTCCGACAGCGACGGGTGCGCGTGGACCATGAGCCCGACGTCCTCGGCGCTCCCGCGGAACGCCGCCACCGCTACGATCT
Organism: uncultured Gemmatimonadales bacterium; assembly: GCA_964619975.1. Lineage (GTDB taxonomy): Bacteria > Gemmatimonadota > Gemmatimonadetes > JACCXV01 > JAHWKZ01 > DATLFF01. The sequence continues at coordinate 2,701 of CAZUIY010000356.1, read as the reverse complement.
CCTGCATCAGATCTCCCGCGCGCGCGCCGATGATGTGGCAGCCCAGGAGTCGGTCGGTCTCGGCGTCGGCCACGATCTTTACAAATCCATTTGTATCGTTCATGGCCCGGGCGCGGCCGTTCGCGCTGAAGGGGAAGCGTCCCACCTTGATCTCGTGCTCCTCGGCGGCCTCTTCCTCGGTCATGCCGACGGTGGCGATCTCGGGGTGGGTGTAGACGACGCCGGGGATCGGGAAGTAGTCCATGCGTGAGTCGCGGCCGGCGATCCGCTCGGCGGCGACGACGCCCTCCTCGCTCCCCTTGTGGGCCAGCATCTTGCCGCCGATGACGTCGCCGACGGCGTAGACGTTCTCGGCCGAGGTCCGGAAGCCGTCGTCGACCGGGATGAATCCCCGCTCGCCGGTCTCGACGCCGATCGTCTCCAGGTTCAGCCCCTCCGTGACCGGTCGCCGGCCGATCGACACCAGGACGGCGTCGGCCTCCAGGGTCTCGTCGCCCTTCTCGCCGGAGATCCCGACGCGGGCGCCCCCGCCCGTCTCCACTCCGGTCACCCGGGTGCCGGTCCGGATGTCCATCCCCTGACGCTTGAACGTCTTGGCGGCCTCGGCCCGGAGGTCGGCGTCCATGCCGGCCAGGATCGTGTCCATCATCTCGACGATCACCACCTCGGAGCCGACCCGCTGGTAGACCGAGCCCATCTCGAGGCCGATGTAGCCCCCGCCGACCACGACCAGCCGCTTCGGCACCTCCGGGAGCTCCAGCCCTTCGGTCGAGGAGATCACGCGCTCGCCGTCGAAGGGGGTCCCCGGGAGCGGGATCGGCGCGGAGCCGGTGGCGATCAGGGCGGCGCGGTAGCCGACGCGGGTAGCCGAATCGGTGCCGGTCACCTCGATCGTGCCGGGCTCGACGAACCCGCCCTCGCCCGCCAGGTGGTCGATGCCGTTCTTCTTGAACAGATACGCGACGCCCTTGGTGCTGGAGTCGACCACCTTCTGCCGATGGCCCTGGACCTTCGACCAGTCGAGCGAGAGGCCTTCGGCGCCGATCCCGATCTTCGCCGCGTCCTTCTGGAGCCACGCCCAGTGCTCGGTCGCGTCCAGCAGCGCCTTGGACGGGATGCAGCCGACGTTCAGGCACGTGCCGCCCAGGAACTCCCGCTCCACGCACGCCACCGAGAGTCCCAGCTGGGCGGCGCGGATCGCCGCCACGTAGCCGGCCGGGCCGGAGCCGATCACCACCAGGTCGTAGGTCTTCTTCTCCGCCATCGCTACGCCTCCAGCAGGAGCCGGTCGGGCTCCTCCAGCAGCTCGCACACCCGGCGCAGGAACAGGACCGCGGGGGTGCCGTCCACCAGGCGGTGGTCGTAGGAGAGCGCCAGCCAGATCATCGGCCGGATCACCACCTGGCCGTTCCGCGCCACCGGCCGCTCGGAGATCTTGTGGATCCCGAGGACCGCCACCTCCGGATACGAGATGATCGGCGTCGTCAGGAGCGCGCCGTGGCCGCCGGCGTTGGTCAGGGTGAAGGTGCCGCCCTGGATGTCGTCCATCTCGAGCTTCCGCTCGCGCGACTTCTTCGCCAGCACGTCGATCTCGTGCGCCAGCGCGACCATCGACTTGCGGTCGGCGTGCTTCACCACCGGCACCACCAGACCGGCCTCGGTGTGGACGGCGACGCCCAGGTGCCAGAACCGGTGGTAGACGATGTCGTCGCCCTCGATGGTGGCGTTGACGTCGGGGAACTCCTTGAGCGCCGCGATCGCGGCCTTCGCGATGAACGGCATGTACGTCAGCTTGACCCCGTGCTGTTCGAAGAACGGGCCCTTCATCCGCTCGCGCAGCTCGACCAGGGCGCCCATGTCGGCCTCGTCGACGGTCGTGACATGGGCGGCGGTCCGCTTCGACTCGCTCATCCGGCGGGCGATCGTCTTCCGGATGGGGCTCATCGGGACGCGCTCGACCGGCTCGTCGGGGCCGTACTCGCGGGCCTCGGCGGCGTGTTCGGTGGCTCCGGCGGCGGCCTCCGCGGTCTCCGCGGGTTCGGCCGGCTCCGCCTCGTCACGCTCCAGCCACTCCAGGACGTCGGCCTTCGTGACCCGGCCGTCCTTGCCGCTGCCTTCGATCTCGGTCAGGTCCAGCCGGTGCTCGCGAGCCAGCTTGCGGACGGCGGGGGACGTCTTCATGTCGTCAGGGATCACGGCCTCGCGGCGGGCGGCGGCGGGCTTCGGTCGGGGCGCGGCCTTCCCGGCCTTCTCCGCCTCCGCCTTATCGGCCTTCTCCTTCTTCGCGGCGGGCTTCTTCGCCGGCTCCTCCTCCGCGGGCTCCTCCGATTCCTCCTCGGCCTCGGGTTCCTCGGCGCCCTCGGGCGCCTCCTCGGCCTCGGGCTCATCACCCTCCGGCTCCCCGGCCTCTTCGCCCTCCTCCGAGATCAACCCCAACACGTCGCCCACCGCGATCGACTCGCCGGCCTCCGCGCGGATCTCGGTCAGGGTGCCGCCGCGGAAGGCGGTGACCTCCATGTTGATCTTGTCGGTCTCGAGCTCCACCACGGCCTCGTCGGTAGCGACCTCGTCGCCCACCTTCTTCAGCCACTTCCCCACCGTCGCCTCGGGCACGCTCTGGCCGAGCGACGGGACCTTGATCTCCATCGGCATCCCTACACCTCCGCCGTTTCCCGGATCGCCTCGACCACTTCGTCCACCG
>CAZUIY010000355.1:0-1527 GCA_964619975.1 uncultured Gemmatimonadales bacterium | reverse complement strand
GTGGTGGAGGATACCCCCGACGGACCCCGGTTCGACTCGCTTCGCCTGACCGGCGTCTTCCTGGGAAGCCCGGGCAACAGCCTGGTCGTCCTGGAGGATCCGGCCCGGCGGGGCCATTTCGTGCGCGTGGGGGAGCGGATCGGGTCGGCCGTTCTGATCGAGATCCGTCCCCGAGCGGCGGTGTTCGAGATCCGCGAGTACGGAGCCGTCCGACGTCAGGTCCTGGAACTCGAACGTCCCGAGGAGCCCAATGATGCGCCACAATAGCCGCACCGCCCTGCTCGCCGCCGCCGTGATGTGGTTCGCCGGCGCGGGCGCCGCGACCGCCCAGCAGCTTCCGCGGGTGGAGAACTTCCGCATCTCCAGCATCGGCGAGACGACCCGGATCGTCGTGGAGACGAGCGGGGACGTCCGCTTCCGGGAGGAGTTCCAGCCACTGCCGCCGAACCTGACGCTGGAGCTGATGGGGGCGGTGCCCGACCTGCCGCTCCGGGCATACGAGGACATCTACCGGGGTGGCGTGCGGCACGTGAACGTGAGCGCGCCGCGGCCGAACATGGTGCGGATCGACATCGCGCTCTCGGGGGTCGCCAGCTACGCGGCGTACCAGGAGAACGGGAACCTGGTCGTGACGTTCGACAATCCGACGGATGGCTTCAGTGAGTACGTGGCCCGCGCCATGGCGCCCGTTGTGGTGAGCCCGCCGGGCGTCGTGACACCGCCCGGAGTAGTGACCCGCACCATTCCGCCGGGTGGTGGGGCGGACCTCCTGGGCGTGGGCGAGGTCGAGCCGGGCCTGGAGGGAGTCCAGGGCGACCCCGTCACGTTCTCCTTCCAGGGCGCCGACATCCACACGGTGGCGCGGGCGTTCGCGGAGGTCTCCGGCCGCTCGATCGTGATCGGGGCGGTGGGGGACATCTTCATCACCGCCGACATCCGGAACGAGCCGTGGGACGAGGCGCTGGTGGCGATCATGCGGGCCTACGGCCTGGACGTCCGGATGACGAACGGGATCATCCGCATCGACTCGGTGGCGCGGCTGCGCGAGGCCGAGACGCTGGTGGAGCTCCAGACGGTGGTGCTCCAGCTCAACTACGTGGCCGCGGCCGACGTGGCGGCGGTGATCGAGCCGCTCATGTCCGAGCGCGGGTCCGTGCGGGCCGACGACAAGACCAACTCGCTGGTCGCCACCGACGTCCCCGAGCGGCTGCGCCAGATGGCGGGAGTGATCGACCAGCTCGACATCCAGACCCCCCAGGTCACGATCAAGGCCAAGATCGTGTTCGTGAACAAGGTGGATCTGCGGGATCTCGGGGTCCGCTGGCGGGCCGCGAACCTGGGCGATCCCACCACCGACACGCACGTGCTGGGCGAGGCGGACGGCCGGATCGCCGATCCGTTCCTCGACCTGTCCATCGGGACGCTCGCCTCCGGCCTGAACGTGGGTGGCCTGCTACAGGCGCTCGAGCAGCGTGAGATGGCCGACGTGCAGGCGGAGCCGCAGACGACGGTGCTGAACAACCTGAC
>CAZUIY010000354.1:0-2921 GCA_964619975.1 uncultured Gemmatimonadales bacterium | reverse complement strand
CTCGTCCGCGTCGTCCTCGATCATCGGTGACCGAAAGGCGGTACCGTGTCCAGAGATTGGCTCGTCGAAGCCGTCCTCCGAGCCGGCCGGGAGCACTCCGGGGAAATCGACCTGGATCTCGGTGGCTCGTCCACGTCGGAGGCCTGGTCCGTCGTCTGCAAGGCTTTTGGCATCACGCCCGACCAGCTCGCCGAGCACGTGGCCGACCGCTTCGGCATGCCGCTCGCCGACCTGGCCCACTACGAGGCCAAGGCCGTCAAGCGGGTCCCCGAGAAGTTCGCCCGGCGCTACGAGGTCTTTCCGCTGCGCGAAGAGGCCGGCCGGCTGGTCGTCGCCACCTGCGACCCGACCGACATGGGCACCGAGCAGTCGCTCGCCTTCGCCGCCGGCCTGGCGCCGAAGTTCGAGATCGCGCCGCCCGACGCCATCCGTGACGCCATCAAGAACGCCTACGCCGCGGGCCAGTCCGCCAACGGCATGCTGGAGACCCTGCTGCGCAACGCCGACGCCGGACAGGTGGACGCGGTGCGGATTCTCGAGGAGATCCGGCCCGAGGAGGTCGCGATCCGGGAGGTCGAGGAGACCCCGGTCGTCAAGCTCACGAACCTGATCCTGCTGGAGGCCGTGAACCGGCGCGCCAGCGACATCCACATTGGCCCCGGCCCCGGCGGCGGCGCCGTCCGCTTCCGGATCGACGGGGTGCTGCAGGACTACATGTCGATGCCGCTGCCGGCGCTGAACCGGGTCGTCTCGCGGATCAAGATCGTCGGGGACCTCGACATCACCGACCGGTTGCGGCCGCAAGATGGGCGCACGCGGATCCAGGTGAACGACGAGGCGTACGACCTGCGGATCTCGACCGTCCCGACGCGGGACTCCGAGAACGCCGTCATCCGGATCCTCGATCCGAAGGCGTCGATGCGGCTGAAGGACCTGGGAACCCCGCCGCCCGAGCTCGAGCGCTTCCGCGAGCTCCTGTCGTACCGGAACGGCATCGTCATCGTGACCGGACCCACGGGCTCCGGTAAGACGACCACCCTGTACGCCGGGATCCGCGAGATCGCCAACGGCGACGTGAACATCATGACGGTGGAGGACCCGGTGGAGTACGAGCTGCCGGGGGTGACCCAGATCCAGGTCGAGCCCGACCGGCAGGTGACGTTCTCCTCCGCTCTGCGCGCGATCCTCCGGCAGGACCCGGACGTGATCTTCGTGGGAGAGATCCGGGACCTGGAGACCGCCCAGGTGGCCGTCCAGGCCTCGACCACCGGACACCTCGTGCTGGCCACTCTGCACACGAACAGCGCCGTCGGCATCATCCCCCGGCTCGCCGAGCTGGGGCTGGACCCGACCAGCATCGAATCCTCCCTGCGGGGAGCGCTGGCCCAGCGGCTGGTCCGCCGCGTGTGCCCCCACTGCGTCCGCAAGATCGACGGCGACCTCACGCCCGACGAGCGGTACCTGGCCGGCAAGTACGGCTGCGAGCCGACCGTGCGGGTGATCGGATGCGACCGCTGCCTGAGCACGGGCTATCACGGACGGGTGCCGGTGTCGGAGGTCTTCCTGATGGATTACCGGATGTCCGACCTGGTGTCCCGCGGGGCCACCTCGGCCGAGCTGGAGCGGGCCGCCGTGAAGGCCGGCATGCGCCCGATGCTCCAGGTGGCGCTCGAGGCCGTCCGCGCGGGCACCACGACGCTCCAGGAGGTGGCCCGGGTGCTGGGGCAGGCGGGCGAGGAGATGGCCGAGGAGCTCGAGGCTCCGTCCGAGGTCCAGGTGGCCGTCCCGGTCGATGAACCGCCCCCCGTGGAAGCTCCGGCGCCGTTGGCGCCGGTGGAGCCCGAGGAGCCGGCGGTTCCCCTGTCGCCGGGTCTCGATGCGCTGGTGGAGCGAAGCGCTCCGCCGGAGGCGCCCGAGGAAGAGCCGGGGAAGACCCGTGTCCTCGTGGTCGACGACGACCCGCAGACCCGGCGCTTCGTCCGGGCGCTCCTCGAGCACCACGACTACGAGGTCACCGAGGCGCGCAACGGCGACGTCGCGCTCGAGAAGCTCCGCGAGGGGCTCCCGTACTCCCTGGTCTTGCTGGACCTCCACATGCCGAAGCTCGGCGGCGCCGAGGTGATCTCGGTCCTGCGGAGCTCCGAGGAGACGGCCCGGATCCCCGTGGTCGTCCTGACGGCCGCCAACGGCAAGAGCGAGGTGACGATGCTGGAACAGGGTGCCGACGACTACGTCTCCAAGCCGATCGTCCCCGACCGCCTGATGGCGCGGATCCACGCCACGCTCCGCCGGACCGGCGCGCCCCGCTGAGGACCCCTCGGGGGGCCATCGCGCCCCCTATTGATCGCGCTCCCCCTCCCGTCTAGACTGGTTTTCCCCGAGTACGACCGCTCATCCAACGAGGAGGAGTACCCGTGAGACGATCGACGAGTGTTTTCGTTCTATCGGTGCTGGTGGCCCTGACCGCCTGCGAGACGCAGGAAGGGACGGACGTGGAACTGGACGCGGACGCCGATACCACCGCTGTGGTGGACGGGGCAGACGTGGAGGAGCAGATCGGCGCCGTCAACGAGCGATTCGAGCAGGCCCTCCTGGCCGGGGACAGCATCGGCCTCACCGAACTCTATACCGACGACGGGGTGGTCATGGCCCCCGGCGCGCCCAAGGCGGAGGGCCGGGACGCCATTCGCGCGGCCTTCGGTGGAATGATGGCGGGCGGCACGATGACCGAGGCCAATCTGGAGACCGAGCGGATCGAGACGGCCAGCTCGGGTGACCTGGCGTACGAGGTCGGCCGCTTCACCATGGCCGGCACCGCGCCGGACGGCACCGAGTGGACCGACGAGGGCAAGTACCTGGTGGTCTGGGAGAACGTCGACGGCGAGTGGAAGCTGGCGGCGGACGCCTGGAACTCCAACGGC
>CAZUIY010000353.1:0-1299 GCA_964619975.1 uncultured Gemmatimonadales bacterium | reverse complement strand
TGTTTCTGGCAATGTGTTGATCGAGTTGGGTGCGTCCTTGACGATTGAGCCAGGTGTCGAGGTCTTATTTGAGCCTGGCGTGACTCTTCGCGTTGACGGGACGTTGGATGTGGCGGGAAGTGCAACAGACCCGGTTGTATTTGCTTCGACGGTCGAGGATCCCGGTGCGGAGGAACGTTGGTCGGGCATACGACTGCAAGAAAGTGTTACGCAGGTCGATACAGATGGGAACTGGGTTTCTGGAACACGCCTGCGGCATGCGGTGATCCGGGGAGCCAGTACGGGGCTCATTGTCGAAAGCGATGGTGCCTTTGTAGAAGATGTCCGCTTCGAGCAGAACACCACAGGCATGAAAGCCATCGGGACAGGCACTACCTGGGTACGTGATGCTTTGTTTGCATCCAATGGAACCGGCTTCTTTGCCAGTGGACGTTCGGGAAGCGTGGTGGTTGCCGGCAGTATGTTCGTGATGAATTCCGTTGCGGTAAGTGTTGTCGAACAACTTGGTAATGCCGCTTTCAGGGAGAACGAATTCACGTTCAACGCGAGTGCATTCCTCCTTGATGACATCACGACAACGAGTCAGACTACGCCAAGCCGGACCATTGTGATGAGTCGAAACCGAATCACAGCGAGTACTTCGAACTGGCTATCTTCTCCGCCCGACACCATCTGGTTCGGCCCGACGGTTCTGAGGATTGAGGAGAACATTGTTTTTGAGAACGCTGGCGGTATCGATTTTCAGGCTCACGGTACGGGCGAGAGCAACGTCCTGTTTTTGAATAACACGGTTACTCGCAACGGTGCGGGGATTCGTATTGACGGCGGTGAGAGCGGCTTTATTTCTATTCCTTGGACGATTTCCGGAAACGTGTTCACTAACAACGCGGGAATCCTGCTGGACCCGCATTCGGGTTCCTTTACAGGGAATAACGTCATCTCGTCAGTAGGCGGGATTCTGATATCCAACGACAGGGAAGCGGACTTTGACGCCACCGGCAACTACTGGGGACCTGAAGTCACTTCAGCCCTTACAGCGGGCGTTCAGAACTTGCCGCAGATCCAGGACTTTCTCGACGACTCGTCGCTAGGTCGCGTGGACTTGTCAGGTTTTTCCACAACGCCACTCGGCAACCTTCCGCTATCTCCTCCATCTGGACTGACCGCGAATGTAACCGACACGTCGATCAATGTGAGTTGGGACACGAATCCCGAAAGCGACGTGACCGGCTATCGCGTCTATTGGGATACCGATAACGACTCCAATTACTCGAACGTCGTCACCGTGCCAGCGAACAC
>CAZUIY010000352.1:0-1758 GCA_964619975.1 uncultured Gemmatimonadales bacterium | reverse complement strand
GCGGATCGGCACGCCGATGGGTCCCATGGTGGCGGGCGCGAACGACCGCGCGCTGACGCTCCTGGAGTTCGCCGACCGGCGGATGCTGGAGACCCAGCTCGAGCGCCTGGCGAAGCGGACCGGCGCCGTGTTCGCGCCCGGCCGGAACGACGTGCTGGAACGGGTCGAGCGGGAGCTCGGGGAGTACTTCGAGGGCGAGCGCACCGACTTCGAGGTGCCGGTCGAGACCCGAGGGACCGAGTTCCAGGAGCGGGTGTGGACGGTCCTGCGCGAGATCCCCTACGGCGAGACCCGCTCCTACGCCGAGCAGGCCCGCCGCCTCGGCGAGCCGAACGCCGTCCGCGCCGTGGCCCGCGCCAACGGCGACAACCGGATCGCCATCGTCATACCCTGCCACCGGGTAGTTGGAAGCGACGGAAAGCTGACGGGGTACGGCGGGGGTCTGTGGCGGAAGCGGCTCCTGCTGGCGCTGGAGCGGGGAACCGGGACGGTCTACAACTAAAGTTGTAAGCCCCGCACCGGCTCGCGGTGCCGGTCCACCCAGTACGCCCACGCCACCAGCAGCCACTGCGCCTGCCCGGCCCACGCCACCGCCGCCTCGCTGGGCGGAGGCGGCCCGAACAGGTTCGCCGCGTATAGGACGGCCAGGAAGCCGATCAGCCCCCACGCGGCCCACCGGCCCACCGCGTCCGCCGGCCGGGTCGTCCGCAGATAGATCCAGGCGCCCGCCGCGAAGAGCGGCAGCTCCACCGCCAGCGTCGCCGGCAGCGAGTTCCAGAGGCCGAGGCCCACCTGCGGCCCTCCGGGCCATAGCGGCAGGTCGGCCGTGTGGACTACCGCGTCCAGCACCCAGTGGCTCACCACCAGAAGCCCCACCACCGCCGCGCCGCGCCGGTTGCGCCGCACCCGGCCGTACACAAGCGCGAAGAGCCCGGCCCACCCAATCACGGCCGCCAGGCTGTGGGTGTACGGGTAGTGCTCGAAGTCGAGGGGGGTGACCGCGGTGATCCCCGGCTGGACGTCCACGACCTCGATCCCCAGGAGGACCAGGGTGGGCCAGACGAGGTCCAGCCACTGGGCGGACAGGAACAGCGTGCCGAGGGAGGGGCGCGGCGCGGCCGCCTTCGCCCCGAGTCCGACGCCGAAGTGCCCCAGAAACACGCGGCCTCAGCCCCCGAGACTCAGGGCGACGTCGCCCAGGATCCCCATCGCGTCCCGGATCTGCCGGTCGGACACGTACGGCGCGGGACCGAGCCGCAGGACCTCGCCGCGGTGGTCGCAGTAGACCCCGCGCGCGTTGAGCGTGGCCCGGAGCTCGGCCGCCCGGGGGGACCGGAGCGCCAGAAATCCCCCCGTCTCGCCGAGCGAGCGGTCGCGATCCACCACGGCCGGGTCCAGGTCCAGCCGCTCGAACCATTCGACCAGCCGCGCCACCTGATGCCGGTACGACGCCGCCAGCACCTCGACCGTCAGCCCGCGCTCCTCGAAGAAGTCGAACACCTCGCTGGCGCGGTAGTGGCTGGTGGGATCGTACGTGGCCCCGGCGAAGCGGGACGCCGGCCCGCCCCACGCCACCCGCCCCGGCTCCACCCGGTCGGTCATGGCGTCGAACTCGGCGAACCAGCCGGTGGCGACCGGCCGCGGATCGGCTCCGGGAGGCATCCGCAGGAACGCGTTCCCCTCGCCGAGCTGCAGGTACTTGTACCCCCCGCCGGTGACCCACGCGCCATCCAGGCCGCGGGACGCGAGGCCGAAGGG
>CAZUIY010000351.1:0-2003 GCA_964619975.1 uncultured Gemmatimonadales bacterium | reverse complement strand
GAACGTCGGCTTCAACGCGGCGACCCTCGTGTTCGAGGACATGGTCGCGGCCGGCGTCATCGATCCGACCAAGGTGAGCCGGACGGCGCTCCAGAACGCGGCGTCGATCGCGGGACTCCTGCTGACCACGGAGGCCGTGATAACGGAGAAGCCCGAGCCGGAGAAGAACGGCCCGCCGATGCCGGGCGGCGGTGGCATGGGGGACATGTACTAGACCCAGCCACACGGGAGGCACTACGAAGAGGGCGGGAGCGATCCCGCCCTCTTTTTTTCCGGATGACAGTCGAGCGCTCGTTTTGACGCGTACGTAGATGAGGGCCGTAGTGGGCCCCGACGCGTCCGTTCGCTCGCTCGAAATTGGTCAGAAATGCTCCAACCTCCCGGAGGGCTCATGAAGTCACTGCTGTTCCTGCTCCTCGCCCTGTCCCTGGCGGCCTGCGGGGACACCCCCGTTTCCCCCGAAGCTCCGGCTGAAGTTCCGGCGCCCGCCCTGACGGCGGCTCGCGGTACCGCAGGCGCGGGGGCGTTCGTGCGGCGGGCCCTGGCGGTGGCGACGGTCGACGATGAGATCATCAACGAGGAAGGCGAGATCAGCTACTCCTCCGACGCCCTGGGCACGGTGGACCCCACCGGGACGATCCAGGTGCAGAAGCCGGCCGGAGGCACGCTGCGCAAGGCGGTCTTCGCGGCGGCGTCCGAACCCTTCACCTGCACGCTCGAGAACGGCCTGATCCGGCTGGATGGGACCCCGATCTCCTGGGACGGTTCCGCGGCCCAGCAGCTTCCCTTCGGCTGCGGCACGAACTACCACGCCGACGTCACCGACCTGATCCGGATGAAGCTGAACGCCGCCGTTCCCGGTATCGTCGACTTCACGGTGGATGAAACCATCACCGGCTCCCCGGGCATCGACGGCACCGCGCTCGTGGTGGTATGGGACGATCCGGCGGTGTCCCAGGACTTCTCGGTCGTCCTCCTGTTCGGCGGCCAGAACACCGACGGCGACAACTTCCGCGTGAACTTCACCACGCCCTTCGGCTCGGGGGGAATCGCCCAGATGTCCCTGGCCATCACGTTCGGATACCAGTGCTCGAACAATGGAACTCAGTTCAGCACCGTCGACGTCAACGGCCAGCGCCTCACCTCGTCCGCCGGGGGCGAAGATGACGCCGAGAGCCTCTGCCCCTTCGACGGCTCGCTGATCACCATGGGAGGCGTCGGGGACGACGTCTCGAACCCCCCCCCGTTCGGCACCGTGCCGGACACCCCGAGCGGCGCGCTGACGGATGACGAGCTCTACAACCTGGCGCCCTTCCTGGCGCCTACGACGACGTTCTTCGACGTCTTCACCCGCAACCCGTCGGACGACGACAACATCTTCCTGGCGCTCTTCTACATGAATCCGCCGGGTTCGGTCACCGCCACGCCCGGGGAGGAGCCCCCGCCGGACGAGGGCGAACTCGCTTGCGACGTGCTTCCGGATCTGACGCGGGACCTGATCGAGGGGGTGCTGTCGGGGTTCCAGCTCTCGCCGATCCAGCAGATGTCGGCAGCCAACGTGGCGATGATGTTCTTCACGCCGTTCCTGAACATGGTGGTCAGCCGGCTGGAGTCCGGTGATCTCACGATCCCGCAGCTCCGCGAGATCATCCAGAACGCTCGCGCGATTCCGCTCCTGGCGTCACTCCTGACGACCGCGGTCGAGAACCAGATCATCGGGATCGCGATGGACTGCGTGGACGCCTGAGGACCTAGCAGCGCGAGCATCGGGGCTACATGGGGGGCGGGCGAGAGTCCGCCCCCCTTTTGCGGCGCCGGGGAGTGGAACGATCTGTCCCGGACGGGTATATTGTCTAATGCAACGGCGTTCTCGTGGGGGCGAAACGGCTTCGACGGGGAAGGTCGGGGCGAAGACAGCAGGTCGTGCATCCCGGGTGCTCACGTTAATCGGTCCCGGGAAACGTAGGTGCGGACAACAACTTCGCGCTGGCTGCGTAACTAAA
>CAZUIY010000350.1:0-1969 GCA_964619975.1 uncultured Gemmatimonadales bacterium | reverse complement strand
GCACCCGGGCCGTGGATTCACCTCGACGCGCGAGCATCACGTCCGTCATTACGTAGACCATCAGCTGATTGGCCGCGCTGCTACAAGTCACAATGAGGGCTGGATTCCGGGAGCCACCAGCGAGCGGCCTTTCGCCGCGTGCGACGAGCCGTATGGTCGTCTCGTCGGTCATCTCGTTGAACGTGCGGTCGACCTGCCAGTTCTTTGGCTTCTCTTCCGATTCGCTGGTGTCGGAACAGGCGACCGTCAGCAAGGCGACGGCCGCGAGCAATCGCCGGCTCGCACGCATCAGCCTTCAGCATATTCGAATCCTCGAGGCGAGTGGGGACATTCGGCTGACGAATCGAGCCCGGCTCGACGGCGGGATGCCACCCCCCGCGACGAACTCCGCGGCCGCCGGTCGCGCCCTAGCCCCGATCCGAGAATAATTTGAGCCGTCGGGGTGTCACCTGGCCGACGGTAGCTCAGGCGGCTCGGGCGAGAGCCGCGTTGGTGGCTTCGATGCGCCTGCGCGCAGCGGGCGAGGCCGCGAAGCGCAGCTCTGGGCGACCCTTCGGACGCGCCAGCCGGGCCGGCTGCTGAATCAGCTCGAAGCGCAGCGTCTGCATCGACTGGAAGACGAAATCGAAGGTCCGCTTCCAAGTGCGACCGCGCTCCTTCGCGCCCGTGACGATCTGGAAGTACCGCGTCAGGTTCAGCGCCAGCACGCTGATCAGCTGCCAGGCGCTGTTGGCGAGCTGGTCGTTCGTGGGAATCGACGCGAAGCCGAAGTGCTGCTTGAGCTCCGCCAGGGTCTTCTCGTGCGCGCCGCGGCCGGCCATGAAGTGCCACATCGGCGCGATCTGGAGTGTCTTGTTCGTCGCCACGGCCGAGTACTCGTAGTGGCCGTCATCCGGGCTGTAGAGGTCGAGCTGGAAGTTCTTCCGGCTCCGGTGCGAGACCCGCTTGCGGTAGACCACCACGCGCTCCGTCCGGTCCCACTTCTCCTGGTCGATCCGAAGCCGCATCTCGAAGCCGTCCACGTAGTCGTCGACCCGCGTCCAGCGCTTCTGGGAAGCGATCCTCGGCAACAGGCCCAGCCACTTCCACATCGGGACCTTCACGGCGTACTCGACGTCCCGGCCCAGCGCTCCGTCGAGGAAACGGAAGACATCGGGGTGGAAGAAGGCGCCGTCCATCCGCAGCTCGAGCTTCAGGGCCTTGCCGAAACGCTCCCGTAGCTCCCGCACCACCACCCGCAGGAAGCCCTCGGCGTTGTGGGAGTCGTGCACGTTGCCCGGCCGGTTGCGCAGCCGCAGGATCTGGCCGAGCTGCGCCACGTGGACCGTCAGCGGGTAGTAGGAGGGGTCCTTCGGGTGGTGGGGATTGAAGCCCCGGGCCGTGCCCTCCACGTGGCTGCCGGTGCGCAGCACGCTGCCGTCGAGATCGAGGGTGATGCGGCGAAGCCCCAGCCATTCGATCTGCTCGTAGACCAGGTCTCGGATCACCGTGCAAAGCGCCTCCAGGGCCGGCGGCGTGAAGCCCTTGAGCCAGCCCACGACGGTGCGATCGGCGGGGAGCCGGTGCAGGCTGCAGAAGCGCAGGAAGATCGGATCGCTTCCGAGAAACGCCACGTGCGTCACCCGCACCCCGCCCACGATCAGAAGCCCTAGCAGCAACAGCAACATCCGCACGAAGCCGTAGTCGCCCTCCGGGCCGAGACCGCGCATGCGTGAGAGCACGAAGGAGCGGAAGTCGAGGAGTCCGAAGAAGCGTCGGAGGATCTCGAGGCCGCCGTGGGCGGAGATCCGCTCGCTCGAAAAGGTGATCGGCAGGTCCCGCGTACGAGCGCGAATCGCTCTCTTCGATATTCTCACCCCTGTGGCCCCCCGGTGTGGTGATGAAGCGTTGCAACTCCATCCGTAGCACCGACGGGGCCACCTTCAATATCGCCCTACGCCTGCTGAATCTTTTCTCGGATCAGGGCTAG
>CAZUIY010000349.1:0-1832 GCA_964619975.1 uncultured Gemmatimonadales bacterium | reverse complement strand
GCTCACTGCAGGGCCGAGGTGAGGCGGAAGACGTTGTCCACCCAGCGCTCGGCCCGCGGCCGCGCATCCCACTGGTCCTTCGTCAGCTCCTCGGAGACCTCCCGGTACTCCTCGATCACCGTGGACAGGGCCTCGACCATCTCCGAGCCCACCGTGAGCACCGAGACCTCCATGTTCAGCGAGAACGAGCGCATGTCCATGTTCGAGGAGCCGAAGACGGCCACGTCCTCGTCCACGGTGAACAGCTTGGCGTGCAGCACGTTCGGGTCCGGGTAGCGCCAGATCCGGATGCCGGCGGCCAGGAGGGCGTCGTAGTAGGACTGCTGGGCGTGGTGGACCATGAACTGGTCGGCCTTGCGGCACACGAACAGTTCCACGTGCACGCCCTTCTGGGCGGCCGTCGTCAGGGCGTAGAGCATCGAGTCGTCCGGCACCAGGTACGGCGAGACCACCACGAGCCGGCGCTTGGCGGCGTAGAACAGGTGGTTGAACAGGCGCAGGTTGTTCTCGTTGGAGAACCCGGGCCCGGATGGGACCACCTGGGCGATCGAACCGTGGTGCTCGTTCAGCTCCTCCTCGGTGGGGTCCCGCAGCTTGCCCTCGAGCGTGTCCCCCGTCTCCGAGAACCAGTCGGTGGCGAAGACGAGGTCCAGCGAGGCCACCGTGGGGCCGGTGATCCGGGCCATCAGGTCCACCCACTGCCGGCCCATCCGGTGGGCCGAACGCCGCTTGTACCCGGGCTCGATGAGGTTCTGCGAGCCGGTGTAGCCGATGAGCCCGTCCACCACGAGGATCTTGCGGTGATTACGCAGGTCCGGGCGCTGGTACTTGCCGCGCAACGGCATCACGGGCATCGCCGGGTGGTACTCCAGTCCGGCCGCCTCCAGCCTGCGGATGAGCTTCCGGTAGCCGGGCACGCGCAGCGAGGCGATGTGGTCGAACAGGATGCGCACCGTCACCCCGCGGTCCTTGGCCCTCTCCAGGGCGTCCAGCACCACGTTGGCGTAGCCTTCGCGACCCTCGGGGTCCAGCGCCGCGATGTAGAAGACCAGGTTGACGTAGTCCGTGGCCCGGTCGATGTCCTCCGCCATCCGCCGCATAGAGTCGCGGTAGTCGGTGATGAACTCGAAGTGGTTGCCGTCGAGCATCGGGAAGCTGGTCAGGTTCCGGGTCAGCTGCGCGGCCGTGGCCACGTACAGGGGGGCGTGGCCGGCGTCGTTGGGCAGGGCCAGGTGCGCCGTGGCGCGGCCGAGGGCCTTGTTGACCGCGCGCTGGCGGGACTGGCGCTGGCCGCCGAGCCGGAACGAGCCCAGCAGCAGGAACAGCACGAGGCCGGGCAGCGGCAGGAAGAAGATGACCAGCAGCCAGGCCATCGCCACGGCGGGCCGACGGCCGCCGGGCACGATGCCCAGCAGCAGCACGCGGATGCCGACGTCGATGACCCAGGACAGGATGGTCAGCCAGTGGGGATAGTTGCCGAACTCGGCGAGCGGCCAGAGCATCCCCTCAGCCTACGGTGACTTGGGGACCACCAGGTCCAGCAGCTGCCCGATCCGCTCCTCGTCCAGCGGGCGGGCGAACATCACGTGCAGCAGCAGGTTCGCGCCCACGGTCTCGGCCAGGAACGACGGCGGCGCCGGCAGGGAACGCGGGTGGGTGCGGTCATGTGCGTGGAACCGGGCGTCGAGCCCGGTCATGATCGGCTGGATGAGGGCCTCATCGATCGCCTCGGCCGTCTCCCCCGCCGCTGCGAGGGCGGACATGATGGCCTGGACCAGCCGGGAGGTGTCCCCCTCCTCGACCCGGTCCCGGATCTCCATCAGCCACGCGCG
>CAZUIY010000348.1:0-2815 GCA_964619975.1 uncultured Gemmatimonadales bacterium | reverse complement strand
CGAGCCGAAGCTCCTGATGACGGGGAACGAGGCCCTCGCCTTCGGCGCGCTCAAGGCGGGCTGCCGCTTCTACGCCGGGTACCCGATCACGCCCTCGTCCGACGTCATGGAGTGGCTGGCCGCGGAGCTCCCGCGCTTCGGCGGCACGATGATGCAGACCGAGGACGAGATCGCGGCCATCGGCATGTGCGTGGGGGCGTCGTTCGGCGGCACCAAGGCGATGTCGTCCACGGCCGGCCCCGGGTTCGCGCTGATGACGGAGTTCCTGGGCCTCGCCTCGATGGCCGAGATCCCCCTGGTGATCGCCGACGTCCAGCGCGTCGGCCCCTCGACCGGCATCCCCACCAAGACCGAGCAGTGCGACTTCAACCACGCCGTCCACGGCGGGCCGGGGGACGCGCCGCGGGTGGTCCTGGCGCCCTTCGACGTCGCCGACTGCTTCCACATCGGGGTCCAGGCGTTCAACCTGGCCGAGGAGTTCCAGACGCCCGTCATCGTCCTCTCGGACCAGTACGTGGGCCAGCGGAAGGAGTCGGTCGAGCCGTTCGACATCCACCAGTGGCCGGTCGTGGACCGGCGGACGCTGGCCGACGCGGAGCCGAACGGGGACGGCGCGGCCAACGGGGATGGAGGGTCCAACGGCGGCGGCGGAACCCACGGCGACGGCTATCGGCGCTACCGCGAGGACGACGGGGACGTCTCGCCGATGGCGATCCCGGGTCAGCCCGGGGGCATGCACACGATCAGCGGGCTCGAGCACGTGGCGTCCGGCGACCCGACGTCGAGCTCCGAGGTCCACGACCGGATGAGCCGGAAGCGGCACGGCAAGCTCGATCGTCTGGCGCGGGAGCGTGGCCCCGACCTGGTGCGGCATTTCGGCGCCGCGGAGGGCGAGGCGGCGGTCGGCGTCGTCTGCTGGGGCTCGACCAGCGCCCAGGTCCGGGAGGCCGTCCGCGGCCTGGCGCGGGAGGGGTTACCCGTCCGGGTGTGCGTGGTCCAGCTCCTGTCCCCGCTGCCGGTCGAGCCGCTCCAGGCGTTCGTCGACTCGGTCGAGCGGACGCTCTGGATCGAGCTGAACCACCAGGCCCAGTTCTACCGCTACGCCCGTGGCTACCTGGACCTGCCGCCGGAGAGGACCGCCGTCCACGCCCGCGCCGGGGGCACGCCGTTCACCGTCCAGGAGGTCGCGGAGCGGATCCGCGCCCTGGCGGAGGGCGTCTGATGGCCACCGCGCTGGCCGGCGTCCGCCGCGCCGAACGGCCGATCGCGGCGAAGGAGTTCAAGACCGACCTGAAGCCGATCTGGTGCCCCGGCTGCGGCGACTTCGGCGTCCTGGCCGCGCTCACCAAGGCGCTCTCGGAGGTCCAGGTGGCACCCGAGGACGTGGCGGTCATGACCGGCATCGGCTGCTCGGGGCGGCTTCCCGGCTACGTCACCTCCTACGGCTTCAACGCCCTGCACGGACGCGTCCTGCCGCTGGCCACGGGGCTCAAGATCACGCGCCCCGACCTGCTGGTGTTCGCCGCCGGCGGCGACGGGGACGGGCTGGCGATCGGCGGCGGCCACTTCCCGCACGCCGCGCGGCGGAACGCCGACATCACCTATCTCATGTTCGACAACCAGATCTATGGCCTGACCAAGGGCCAGTTCTCGCCCACCACGCCGCTCGGCGACGTCACCACCACGTCGCGCTTCGGATCCATCGAGTCGCCCATGAATCCGGCCGCCCTGGCGATGGCCTACGGCGCCTCGTTCGTGGCGCGGGCGTTCAGCGGGAACGTCCAGCACCACACCGAGATGATTCTGGAGGCGTTCCGCCACCCTGGGTTCGCCTTCATCCAGTCGATCCCGCCCTGCGTCACCTACCGCGGCAACGAGCAGTTCAAGACGATCCGCGAGAAGGCCCGCTGGCTCTCGCCCGACGAACACGACCCCACCGACCGCGCCGCGGCGCTCGAGATCGCCGGCCAGACCGACATCTACGACATGTCGTACGGGGTGATCTGGCGCGAGACCCGGCCCACCTACGAGGAACGGCTGGGCTTCCTGCGGGAGAAGGCCGCCGGCAAGGAGCCGGCCGACCTGGACGCCGTGCTGGAGCGGTTCCGGCCCTGATTCCGCGGGCCGCCGCGACGGTGTCCCCTTACGATCCGCCGGGGATCCCGTATATTGCGCGAGAGATCACGCGCATCATGAGCGAAACACCCGACGCCCCTTCCCGGAGGTCGAGATGACACAACCGCCCCCGCCGCAGTCCGCACCGTCCAGCGGTCTGGACCCGAAGCTCGCCGGGTTGCTCGCGTACCTGGTTCCGCCCATCACCGGCATCATCTTCATCCTGATCGAGAAGACGAACCGGGTGGTCCGCTGGCACGCCGCGCAGTCGATCGTCTTCGGGGTGGCCTGGGTCGCCATGTGGATTCTGTTCACGATCCTCTCGATGATCCTCTCGACCGTCATCCCCATCATCGGCTCGATCCTCAGCCTTCTGATCTGGGTGGTGCTCTTCATCGGCGGGTTCGTCCTGTGGGTGATCTGCCTCATCAAGGGGTACTCGGGCGAGATGTGGCGGATGCCGATCCTGGCGCCCTACGCCGACAAGGTCACGTCCTCCAACGTGGGCGCCTGACGCCCACGGACGCGCGAGGGGAAGAGCGGACCGCGTGACGCTCCGCGTCTCGGCCGAGCGGTTCGAGCGGCTCGTGGTCCGCGCCCTCGACCTCCTCCCTCCGGAGTTCCAGAAGCACCTGGAGAACGTCTCGGTGGAGATCGCCGAGGCCCCCGAGCCCGAGCTGCTCGAGTCGATGGGGATGAA
>CAZUIY010000347.1:0-15636 GCA_964619975.1 uncultured Gemmatimonadales bacterium | reverse complement strand
GCCATGCCGGTGGCGGCCACCACCTGACCGCGCGCGTACTGCCGCTGGACGTTGGCGCAGCGCGAGAGCGCGGAGTTGCGGAGGCCCTTCGCCGGGAAGATGTCGTTCACGATGTCGGCCACGTCGCCGGTGCAGACGCTCCTCGCGGCGGGATCGAGACCGGTGGGGTCGGCCGGGACGCCGGTCTCACCGCCGCAGGCGCCGAGCACCGCGATGACGAGGAGAACGATGAGGGAACGAAGCGGGCGGATGGGAACCACTCTGCCTCCTTTGACTCTATTTCGGGTGACCGGGATGGCCTGGCCCAATGAGCGTAGATGGTGGGTTCGACGGGGTCAACCGGGGCGGGTGACCCGCCGCCGACGCGCCGCCGCTCAGGTTGACCGCGGCCTCCCCCCCTGCCATGCTCATTCTTGATGCCGGCCCGATTCTGCACCGAGTGCGGGGCCGCCCTCCCGGAGGGCGCGAAGTTCTGCCCCGGGTGCGGCACCCGCGTGGCCCCGGCCGCTCCGGCGGCCGCGCCGTCTCCGCCGGACGGCGCCGCGGACCCCGACGCCCCCACCTTCGTCCAGCCGATCGAGACGCCGCCGGTGCCACCGGAGCTGGCGGCGCGCTACGCCGACGCCCGCGCCGCGCTCCGGGGCGACCGGCGCGAGGTCGTGGTCCTCTTCGCCGACCTGTCCGGCTACACGACCCTGTCCGAGTCGATGGATCCCGAGGAGGTGTCGATCCTCATGCACCGGCTCCTGGGCGAGCTGGCGTCGGTGATCCACAAGTACGAGGGGTACGTCGACAAGTACATCGGGGACGCCGTGATGGCGCTCTTCGGCGCTCCCATCGCCCACGAGAACGACGCCGAGCGCGCCGTGCTGGCGGCGCTCGAGATGCTGGACGTGGTGGAGCGCGGAAATGTCGGCGGCCGGGATCTGGCGATCCGGGTGGGGCTGAACCTGGGCGAGGTGGTGGCGGCGCAGATCGGCGCGGAGAGCCGGCTCCAGTACACCGCCATGGGCGACGTGGTGAACGTGGCGTCGCGGCTGGAGGGGCGCGCCGAGACGAACTCGGTCCTCGTGTCGGAGCCGGTCCACCGGCGGATCGCCGGCCGGTTCGAGACCGAGGAGCGGGAGCCGCTGGAGCTGAAGGGCCGGAAGGAGCGGGTCCGCGCCTGGCGGGTGCTCGGCTACCGCGAGTCCGCCGATCCGGACCCGGCCGGCGGGGCCGGGACCTCCGGCTTCGTCGGCCGGAAGGAGGAGCTGGCGCGGCTGGCCGAGGTGCTGGAGCAGGTGCGCTCCGGCGAGGGCGCGGCGCTGGTGATCGAGGCCGAGGCGGGGAACGGCAAGAGCCGGCTGGTCAGCGAGGCCCTGGACCGGGCGGGCGCCGGCGTCCGGGTGGTCCGCACCTGCTTCACGCCGTTCCCCACTCCCGGATCGATGCCGCTCGAGGCCGACCTTCTGCGGACCCTGGGCGCCGACGCGGCGACGGCGACGGACGCGCCCGACGACCCCCTGGCGGCGCGGCGCGAACGGTGGGGCCGGATCGCCCGGGCCCTGGCAGAGGCCGCGGTGGCGGGTCCGACGCTTCTGCTCCTGGAGGACGTCCACTGGGCCGACGAGACGAGCCGCGAGCTGGTGGAGTTCCTGCTCCCCGAGGCGCGCGAGTCGGGCGTCGGCGTTCTCGCCACTGCGCGTCCGCCGGCCGGCCCGCCGCTGGAGGATTTTCCCACGCTCGCCCTGGGCCCGCTCGGCGATGCCGACGCGCGCGCGCTCCTGGGAGACCGCTGGGACGAGCTCGCCCCGCGGGTGCGGAAGGACCTGCTGCGGCTCTCGGAGGGGAACCCGCTCTACCTGGAGGAGCTGGCCCGCGCGGTCGCCGAGGCGGGGAGCGGGGCCGAAGTGCCCGGGACACTCCAGGCGCTCATCCGGAGCCGTGTCGACCGGCTGGCGGCGCCGGTCCAGCGGCTGCTGCAGATGGCGGCGATCCTGGGACACCGGTTCCCCGAGGGGCTGCTGGCGCGGATGTGGGCCCTGGAGGCCCAGCCGGTGGCGTTCGCCGATGGCCTGGTCAAGCTGGAGGCGGCGGGGTTCCTGGACCCCCCCGATGACGACCAGAGGCGATTCCATCACGCGCTGGCGCAGGAGGTGGCCTACCGCGGCATCCTGAAGGGCGTCCGCCGCGTGCTCCACGAGTCGGCGGCCCGGATCGGCGAGGAATTCTTCGGCGAGACGGCGGCGCGCGCCGAGGCTCCCTTCTTCGCGCTCCACTGGTGGGAGGCGGAGCAGCCGGACCGGGCGGCGCCGTGGCTCTGGGCGGCCGGCTCCGACGCCGCCGCCGCGTTCGACCTGGCCACGGCGGAGACGTGGCTGGAGCGGGCGGTCGAGGCGATCGAGCGGGCGCCGGGGGCCATCGACGACACCGCCACCCTGGCCGAGCTTCACGAGACCGCCGGCACCGTGTTCCTTCAGCGCGGGCGGATGGACGAGGCCGAGGCGCGCTACCAGGCCCTGGAGACGCTGGAGGGCGAGGGGTGCGCCGCCCGCGGCCTGGAGCTCCGCGGCCGGGTGGCGTGGTACCGCGGCCGGCTGGACGAGGCGCGGGCGCTGTTCGAGGAGGCCCACGCGCGGCTCCCCGCCGACACCGGCCGGATCGCCGCCGACATCCACAACGACCTGGGGACCGTCTTCCTCTACGCCGGCGACGAGGCCGCCTCGCGGGAGCACCACGAGCGGGCGCTGGCGATCCGCGAGGAGCTGGGCGACACGGTCGGCATGGCCAAATCGCTGTCGAACCTGGGGAACCTGGACGTCGACCTGGGCGACGACCTGGAGCGGGCCGAGGCGCTCTACCGGCGGGCGCTGGCGCTGGCCGAGGAGGCGCGCGACCGCACCATGCAGGGGACGCTCCTGGTCAATCTGAGCAACGCGCTCGAGGAGCGCGGCCGCTGGGCCGAGGCGATCGAGGGGTACGAGCGCGCCGTCCTCGTGGCCGAGGAGATCGGATGGACGTTCATGCGGCTCCTGTCGCTCCTGAACATCGCCCGCTGCGCCACCAGCATCGGGGACCTGGGCAGGGCGCTCCGGCTCCTGGAGGGCCCGCTCCTGAAGGACGCCGACCGGGTGCTCGAGGCGGCCAACCGCGTGAACCTCCGGAGCCAGGCCTACGAGGCTTACAACCGCGCCCTGATGGACGAGCGGGCCGCCGAGCGGCTGGCCGACGGCCGGCGGGTGGCGGAGGAGGCCGGCAGCGAAGAGGTGATGGACGTCATCACGCTGGACGAGGGCCGCCTGCTCGCGGCCCGTGGCGACTGGGCCGGCGCCGAGGCGCGCTTCGCCGAGGCCGCCGAGCGAGCGGCCGCGCTGGACCACGCGGTGGTGGAGACGACGGCGCGGGCGCACCGGGCCCGGGCGGCCGCGCGGGCCGGCCTGCCGCCGCCCCACGAGCCCCCCGCCTACGAGGGCCCGCGGGCTCCGCTGGCCGCGCTCCTCGCCTACCTGGCGGCCGACACCGCGGCCACCCGCTCACCCGGCGCCGACGCCGCGCGGGCGCTGGAGGCCGCGGGCGAGGCCGCGTCGGCCCTCGGCGACCCCGGCCTGGAGCGTTCGGCCTTCGAGCGCGCGGCGGAGACGTGGGAGGCGCTGGCGAAACCGGACGCCGCCGAGGCCGCCCGCGCCCGCGCCGCCGCCGCCACGATGCGGATCGCCGACAGCCTGCCCGAGGATCTCCGCGCCGAGTTTCTCAGCCGAACGGATTGACGACGCGCCCCTCCAGCAGCCACGTCTCCATCCGCCCTTTCCCCTTCACCTCGATCTCGCCCCGCGAGCGGAACGCGTAGCGGCCCTCCAGGCGGTCGCGGACTGCGCCAGTGACGTGGATCTCGCCCGGCAGGCCGTGGGACTCCATCCGGCTGGCGGTGTTCACGGCGTCGCCCCACAGGTCGTAGATGAAGCGGGAGCGGCCGATGACGCCGGCGACGACGGGGCCGGTGTCGATCCCGATCCGGATCGCCAGCGGGATCCCGTCTCCGGAGCGCAGGCGCCGCGCGACCTCTTCGCGCATGGCGATCGCCGCCTCCATGACGCGGTCGACGTGGTCCACGCACTCCTCCGGGGCGCCGGCCACGGCCATGTAGGCGTCGCCGATCGTCTTTATCTTCTCCAGCCCCTTCTCGTCCACGATCCGGTCGAACTCGGTGAAGACCTCGTCCAGCAGGTCGACCAGGGCCTCCGGCGCCATGGTTGCGGAGAGCGCGGTGAAGTCGGCGATGTCGGCGAAGAGGATCGTCGTCTTCGGGTGGAGCTCGGCGATCCGGCCCGGGTCCCGCTTCAGCCGCTCGGCCACGCCGGCGGGCAGGACGTTCAGCAGCAGCCGGTCGGCCCGCGCCCGCTCCTCCTGGACCGCCCGGTCGTGCAGGAAGGCGTGCCGGGCGTAGCGCTCGATCGTGTAGGCGGCGAGGACGCCCAGGATCGACGCGGTGGGGATGAAGAAGACGCCGTTCAGGAGCTCCTCGCGCGGGACCGCGGTCGTCAGCGCCGTCGCCAGCCAGGCCAGACCCACGGCGGCGGCGAGCGGCACCACCCATACGACGCGCAGACGGAATACCGTCGCGGCGCCGAGGATCGCGATGCCGATCCCGGACCAGATCGGGAGCCCCAGCCCGGGACCCTGGAGCGCCATGATGGCGAGAAGCCCCGCCGTCGCCACGAGCATCGACGCCACGATGGCCCAGGAGCGGAAGGCCGGCCAGGCGCTGTGCCAGGTGGTCGCCGCCACCCCCACCAGCGCCAGGCCGACGGCGATCCGGACCCCCAGGAGCGAGCGGGCCACGTCCGCCGGCAGGACCGCCCGGTCGAGCACGGCGTAGATCAGGAACAGGAAGGTCACCACGAATATGGTCACTCGGGAGGGCCTGCGGGACGCCTCCCCCATCTCGCGGCGGAACTCCCGCTCCTGCCCGTCGGACGGGAACCGCAGGGTCAGCGGGTGCATGGGGGCGATGGTGTCCACGGCGCGGAATCTAGCGGGCGGGGGCCAACGAAGAGAGGGCGCGCCGTGATCGGCCCGCCCTCTCTGGAATCTTGGTAGCGGGGGCGGGATTTGAACCCGCGACCTTCGGGTTATGAGCCCGACGAGCTACCAGACTGCTCCACCCCGCGATGTGAGAAGCAATTTACACGCTCGGGGTCGGATCGTCCACTCTGCGGGGCCTGGGACGGGGAACCACCTACGGCGCCTCGATCCCTTCCACCGGGACCATGATGTGGGCGTACGGCGTGCCTTCCCACATGACCCACGCTCCAGCGTTCGGGTCGGTGGGGATGCCCTCCAGGCTGGCCGCGTCCGGCACCACGATCATCACGTGGGGGCCGGCGTCGACCCAGTCGTCCACCGCGTCGGGGCCGGAGGCGAAGGGGTCGGAGTTGCTGGCGCCGGTGTCGCCGGCCAGCATGTAGCCGATGCCGACGCGATCGACGTCGGGCTCGGTCTTCTGCGACCATCCCTGGGCCCAGGCCATCCACGGCTCGTCCAGGCACATGGGCGCCGGCCCCGTCATGCTCGGGGGGGTCGGCATGCAGACCCAGCCATTCGTGCCCTCCCGCAGCGTGGCTCCCTCCCACGTCACCACGGTGGCGTTGGCCCCGATGTGCTCCGGCGCGGCTGCCACGGCGTCGGCGATCACGGCCTCCGCGTCGGCGCCGGCGGGCGCCTCGGCGACCGCGGTCTGCGCCGTCACCGCCTCCTGCGCGGCCAGCGTGGGCGCCAGCAGCATCGCGAGCGCGCAGGCCGTTGCGAGCGTTCCTGTCATCGTGTGTCCTTCGTTGTGGGTGCGGACCGGCGGGTGCGCCGGCTCCGTGAAGGAGCGTACTACCCGCCCGCCGACTCTTCAAACCTGGACGGCGGCTCGATCTCGCGGGAGAATCGGTCCGCCAGGGCGGCCAGGGCGCCGACGGCCGCGCGGGGGTCCGCGTCGGCCGGCAGGACCTCCGCCAGCGCCGGGAGCCGACCGGCGCGGCGCGCGGCCAGGAGTCCGCGGGTGGCGCGAAGCCGGGTCGCGCCCCCGACGTCCCCGGCGGCGCGGCGGGTCCAGTCGACCGGCCGGCGGTTGTCCGGGTCCACCAGGGCGTACATCGGCAGCTCGGTTCCCTGGTAGAAGTCGGGGACGCCGGGGGTCACGACCTTGAGCGCGAGCTGGGCGAGCGCCACCCGCTCCCCCGTCCGGGCGAGATCGGCCGCCACCGCCACCAGCTCGGCCATGAACGCGCTCGGCGCGGGCCCGCCGGCCGCCGCGGCGCCGGCGCCTTCCAGGATCCCGCGGGCGAAGGCGACCACCGCGGCCTCGTACGGCTCGTCCGGCGACTCCCAGCGCGAGCGCACCTTCGCCTCGCGCATCGCCTTCACCAGGTACGCCTCGATCCGCTCCACGAACTCCGGGACCTCGGCCGGGTCGTCCGGCCACGCCCCTGCCAGCACCTGGTAGAGCTCGAGCTCCCGCGCCGCCGACGGCGCCGGCTCGCCGTTCACCTCGCTCCGGTGGCCCGCGTTCCACGACCGCCAGCGGGCGACCCGGTCGGCCCACGCCTCCGGCTCCCACGACAACGCCGCCAGCCGCGCCCGGACGTCCTCGCTCCGCTTGGTGTCATGGGTGGAGGTGGCGTTCATGGTGTGGGGCCACGCCGCGGCCCGCTCCACCGCCCACGCCAGGAACTGGGCCGCCGGCACCGCGCCCTCGCCCGGCTCCCCGCCCACCTCGTTCAGCGAGACCAGCGAGGGGTACGCGTAGAAGGCGGTGTCCTCGACCCCCTTCGCCATGACCGCACCGGTCAGCTGCTGCCAGGCCCGCACCGCGGGGAGCGCGGCTTCGGAGATCTCCAGCGTGAGGAGCGACTGGAGGACGTCGAAGACGGCGGCCGGGAGCTCGGCGGCGCGGCCCCGGACCTCCGCCAGCGCCACGTCCAGCGCGTGCCGGTCCGCCTCGGAGACGGGGAGGCCGCGGACGTAGGTGCGGTAGACCGGGAGCGAGACCGTCGTCTCCAGGAGGGCCTCCCGGAGCTCCTCCGCGCCCGCCTCCGCCGGCCACCGCGGGTCCTCCCCGGCGGCGGCGAGCATGGCGTCGGCCACCGACGCCAGCGCCGGAGCGAACTCCTCCCGCGCGATCTCCCGCCGCCGGCGGGCGGCCAGCGCGCGGAACGACGGCTCCTCGCCCGTCATCTCCGCGCTCCGCGCCTCCAGCGTCCGGAGGCCCGCGGAGTCCACGAACAGGCCGTTCGCCATGGCGGTGAAGTCGTAGCCGGTGGTCCCGGCGATCGGCCACTCCGCCGGCAGCCGCTCGCGCCGGCCCAGGATCTTCTCGACCACCACGTACAGCTCGCCGGTCGGGTCGAGGTCCCGCACCCGCTCCAGGTAGCCGAGCGGATCGGCCAGCCCGTCCACGTGGTCGATCCGGAGCCCGGTCACCCACCCTTCCTGAACCAGCCGCCGGACGAGCGCGTGGGTCGCCTCGAACACCGCCAGATCCTCCACCCGGACGCCGACCAGATCGGTGATGGTGAAGAACCGGCGGTAATTGATCTCTGCGGCCGCCTCACGCCATGGGACCAGGGTCCAGCGCTGCCGCTCCAGCACCTCGCGCGGCTCTCCCTCCTCCGTGCCGGGCGCCAGCGGCCAGGCGTGCTCGAAGTAGAGCGCCGCCGGCTCGCCGTCCCGCTCGCCGAGCGTCAGCTCGCCCCGCTCCAGGACGGCGGCCAGCTCGTCGCCCAGAAAGGGCAGGACCACGCGCCCGCTCCCCCGCACCCAGTCGATGTCGAAGAAGCCCGCGTGATCGGACTCCTCGCCGTGCCGAAGGACGTCCCGCCACCATGGGTTCTCCCACGCGGCGGCCATGTGGTTGGGAACGATGTCGAGCAGAATGCCGAGGCCGCGCTCGCGTGCCTCCCGGGCCAGCGCCAGGAACCCCTCCTCGCCGCCCAGCGCCTCCCGGATCCGAGTCGGGTCCGTCACGTCGTACCCGTGACTGGATCCGGGGCGGGCCTCGAAGATCGGCGAGAGGTAGAGGTCCGAGACGCCCAGAGATTCGATCCACGGGAGAGCGTCCCGCAGGGCGGCGAAACCGCTGTCGGGCGTCAGCTGGATACGGTAGGTGGCTACGGGGGCGCGCATGTCGGGGAAGTTCGCGGCCCGCGCGGGCCGCGCCCGTCCGCTATCCAACGCCGGCGCGGTACCGCCGGCCGGCCCCGGGATCAATCGGCCGGCGGCATCGCCACCGAGAGGGTCTCCCCCAGCCGGGCCAGCCGGTCGAGCCATTCGCGCGCGGCCGCGTCACCGCCCGCGGCGGCCTGCGACAGCGGCGGGCCGGCCTCCCGCAGGACGCGCCAGAACGTGTTCTGGACCCCCCACAGGACCACCTCGAACGGGAGCGACTTCGCGAACTCCACGCGGCGCTCGAGGTCCGCCAGGCAGACCTCGCGGTCCGGCGCGGCCTCGAACCGCGCCGCGGCCCGCTCCACCATCCGCCGCGCGGCGTACGCCAGCTCCTGCGTCTCCAGCTCGATCCCCTCGCGCTGGGCCGAGCGCACCATCCGCTCCGCCGCGTCCAGCTCCGGCGGCTCGGCCTCCATCGCGCGCCTCAGCCGCGTGTCGAGGACGAACTCGGCGGCCATCCGGAACGGCCGCGGCGGCGGCAGCCCCAGGTCGGCCATGAACCGCATGAGGGGGGCGCGGTTCTCGTAGATCTGCGCGTATTGCGCGGCGGCCCGCGCGATCGGCCCCTCCAGGACCCGCTTCAGGATCCGCCGCTGCTCGTCCTTGAACAGCGACCGCAGGGAGTACGTGTCGGCGGCGAACCCGTCGTCCAGGATCCGGATCACCGCCGGATAGTCGGCCCGCTCGAAGTCGCGCTCCAGCTCCTCCACCAGCTCGTCGTACGACTCGCCCCCGCGGTAGTCCCGCACACCGCCGATCAGGTTGTGGTCACCCGTGTGGAGCACGGCCCAGGAGACCTCGCGGCTCCTCCCGGTGATGGTGGAGACGACGTGCGCGCGGCCGGTGGCCAGGCGCGCGCGGCCGGTTTCCAGGCGCTTCTCCTGGAGCCGCTCGATCTCGTAGCAGTAGACCCGGGTCCGCTCGCCGTACTCCTCGAACAGGGACGACACCGCGTAGTGGGCCGCCACCTTCTGCAGCGTGACGATCGCCGGCCGGACCGCGCGGTCGTAGACCGTCCGTCCGTTCTTCCACTCGGGGATGTTGCTCTCGGCCTTCTCCAGCCGCTCCAGGAACGCCTGCTCGATCCGGTCGTCCTCGAACAGGTCGCGCGCCAGCTGGACGACCCGGCCGGCGTACTGGATCACCTGGACCGTCTCGATCCCCGAGAGCTCGTCGAAGAACCAGCCGCAGGAGGTGGTCATGAGCATGGCGTGGCGCTGGAGCTCCAGGAGCTGCCGCGCGCGGACGCGCTCCTCGGGCGAGAGGTCGCGCGCGGCGTGGGCCTCGAAGAACCGCTCGAGCGAGTCCGGCGAGCGGTCCAGCACCACGTCGACGTAGCCGTCGCGGGCGGCCCACGGGTCGGCCAGGAGCTCGGCCGCGGCGGCCTCCCAGCGGGGCGCCAGCTCGTCCCGCAGCCAGTCGAGCGCCTGGCGGAGCGGCTCGCGCCACGCCTGGCTCCACTCCGGGCGGCCGCCGCTGTGGCAGCCGCAGTTGGCGCGCCACCGCTCGACGCCATGGACACAGCTCCACGACGTGTCCTCCACGATCTCCACTTCGTGCGCCGGCGGGTGGAGCTCCAGGAACTCGCCGTAGTTGGTGAGACGCACGCCCTCGTCCTCCTCGATCACGTGGAGGGCGTACGAGAGCGCCATCTCCCCGTGCCGGTGGTGGTGGCCGTACGTCTCGCCGTCGGTGGCGATGTGCTGGAGCCGCGGCCCCGGCGGCGCGCCCTGGAACGGGGCCAGGAGCCGCGCCGCGAACCGCTCGCCGCTCTCCAGGAGCTGCTCGAACGCCACCGCCCGCGACGTGGGCCCGTCGTAGAAGAAGAGCGCGATCGAGCGGCCCGACGGCAGGCGCTGCACGTACGGCCGGCCCACGTCGATCCCGCCGTTCTCGACCTCCGTCCACTCCTCCTCGCCCGCCGGGCGCCACCGCGCCGCCTGATGCGGGGCCAGGATCGTGTACGCGATGCCCGCTTCGGCCAGGGCCTCCAGCGTCTCCACGTCGGCCGCCGTCTCCGCCAACCACATCCCCTCGGGCTCGCGGCCGAACCGCTTCTCGAAGTCGGCCTTCCCCCAGAGCACCATCGTCCGCTTGTCGCGCCCGTTCGACAGCGGCAGGATCTGGTGGCCGTACACCTGGGCGATGGCGGAGCCGTGCCCGCCGAAGCGCTCGGCCGAGACCCGGTCGGCCCTCAGCAGCGCGCCGTACGTCTCCGGCGCGTGCGCCTCCATCCACGACAGGAGCGTCGGCCCCACGTTGAACGAGATCCGGCCGTAGTTGTTGACGATCCGCTCCACCCGGCCGTCCGGGTCGAGGATGCGGGACGCCGCGTTCGGCGCGTAGCACTCGGCGTCGATCCGCTCGTTCCAGTCGTGGTACGGGTGCGCCGAGTCCTGCCGCTCGATCGCCTCGAGCCAGGGGTTCTCGCGGGGGGGCTGATAGAAGTGCCCGTGGATGCAGACGAAGCGGTCGGTCATGGGTCCGTAATCTACCCGGCCCCGGAGGCGGCGGCCCGGCGGGCGAGACGATAAGTTGGGTCGCTCAACCCGCACCCGGAGGTCCGTCCGATGCGTCGCTTCCTCTCGTTCCTGCCACTCCTGGCCCTCGTTGTCGTCGGCTGCCGCGACCCCGAGCTGGAGCCGACCGGTGGCGGCTACGGCCCCGGCGTGGTGGTGCCGGCCGACGCCGACACCGGCCTGATCGCGCCCCACGAAGGGGCCGCGCCGCTGGACTCCGCGGCGGAGGACGCCCACTAGCGTCAGGAATCCGACGGCTCCCGGGCCGGCGCGGCCGATAGACTGGGGGTCATGGATCGGAGCCGCTTCCTGACCACGAGCGGCGCCGCGGCGGCCGCCGGCGCGCTGATCGGCCCCGCGGGCGTGTGGCCCGTGGGGTCCGGCGGAGGTGTCCCGGCCGCCGCGGCCGCGGAGACCGGCCCCCGGCCGGCGTTCGATCCCACCGACTGGGATTCCGTCCGGGCGCAGTTCCCGCTGGATCCCGACGAGATCGAGCTCTCGGCCCTCTACATCGCCAGCCATCCGCTGCCCGTCCGCGACGCGATCGCGAACCACCGGCGCGGCCTCGACGCCCGGCCCACGCGGCACCTGGAGGAGAACAACCGCCGGTTGACCGACCGCTCGATCGCCGCCGCGGCGGCGTACATGGGCGCGTCCCCGTCCGACGTCGCGCTGGTCGATTCGACCACGATGGGAGTGGGGCTCATGTACACCGGGCTGGATCTCAGGCCGGGCCAGGAGGCGCTGACCACCACCCACGACTACTACGTCACCCACGAGGCGCTCCGCCTGGCCGCCGAGCGGACCGGGGCGCGGGTCCGCCAGGTGCCGCTCTACGACCGCGTGCCGGCCAACCTGACGGCCGGCGTGATCGCGGAGCAGATCGTGCGCGAGATCCGGCCGGAGACCCGGGTCCTGGCGTTGACCTGGGTCCATTCGGGGACCGGGCTCAAGCTGCCGCTGGCGGAGATCGCCCGCCGGGTGCGGGCGCTGAACGCGGGCCGGGCCGAGGACGACCGCGTGCTCCTCTGCGTGGACGGGGTGCACGGCTTCGGCGTCGAGGACGCCGGAGTGGACGAGCTCGGCTTCGACTTCTTCGCCGCCGGCTGCCACAAGTGGCTCTTCGGCCCGCGCGGGACCGGCGTCCTGTGGGGGCGCGGTGACATGTGGCGGCACGTCCGGCCGGTCATCCCCAGCTTTCTCTCCGGCGAGACGTGGACGGCGTGGTTCCAGGACCGCGCGCCATCGGGGCCCACCACCGCGCGCCGCGCCACCCCCGGCGGCTTCAAGCCGTACGAGCACGTGTGGGCGATCGGCGACGCGTTCGGTTTCCACCGCTCGATCGGCCGGGCGCGGGTGGCCGAGCGGACCCACGCGCTCGCCCGGCGGCTCAAGGAGGGGCTGGCGGACCTGCCGCACGTCCGCCTGGCGACGCCGATGGCGGAGGAGGTTTCCGCCGGTATCGTCTGCTTCGACGTGGCGGGGATCTCGCCGTGGCGGGTGGTGGACCGGCTCTACGAGCGGCGGATCGTCGGCACCGTCACGCCCTACGCCGCCCGGCACGTCCGGCTCTCGCCGGCCATCCGGAACTCCGAGGCCGACGTCGACGCCGCGCTGGACGCGGTGGCCTCGATGGGCGGCGCGCGGATCTCGGTACCGCTGGAGATGGACTGAGGGGTTACCGCGAGAGCAGCACCGCCGAGCGCGCCGCCAGCGGGAGCGTGACCCCGCTCTCCCCGGCCTCGACCTCGCTCCCCAGCCGCGAGCCGGGGCCGCCCCACCGCGGGTCGGCGGTGTCGAGCGCCACCTGCCACGTGCCCGGATCCACCGCCAGCCGCCGCTCGGCGGGCTCGCGGCCGAAGTGCAGGACCAGCACCGTCTCGCCGCTGCCGTGCGGCTCCCACCGGTGGAGGAAGAGCACCTCGTCCTCTTCGGACGCCGAGGAGTGGAGGTTGGACTTGGAGAGCCGGGCCAGGGCCGGCACCTCGCGGCGCAGGCGCAGCAGCTCGCGGTAGAGGTCGAGCCGCTCGCTCCCGCTCCCCGTGCGGCTGCCCCAGTCGATCCGGGCGCTCTCGAACGTGGCCGGGTTCTGCGGGTCGGGCACTTCTCCATCCCATTCGAAGGCGGCGAACTCGGCGGCCCGGCCCTTCCGGACCGCTTCGGCCAGATCCGGATCCGAGTGGTCGGTGAAGTACGGGAAAGGGGCGGTCTCGCCGTGCTCCTCGCCCATGAACAGGAGCGGGACGAACGGCGAGAGGATCGTGGCGGCGGCGGCCAGCTTCGCGGACTCGGCGTCCACCAGCGCGGTCAGCCGCTCGCTGCCGGCGCGGTTTCCGACCTGGTCGTGGTTCTGGGCGAACACCACGAACCGCTCGGCGGGGATCCCCTCCGACGAGCGGCCGTGCCGGCGGTGGCGGTAGACCGAGCGCTGGCCGGCGTAGACGAACCCCTGGTCGTACGCCCATTCCAGGCACTCCAGCGCGCCGAAGTCGGCGTAGTAGCCGTGCTGCTCGCCGGTCAGGGCCGCGTGGAGGGCGTGGTGGAAGTCGTCGCACCAGACGGCGTCGAGGCCCAGGCCGCCCAGCTCGCGCCGCTCAACCAGGCGCGGGTCGTTGTCGTCGCTCTCGGGGATCAGCAGGACCCGCCGCTCGGCGGCGTCCCCCTCCACGTGCACGGCCCATCCCAGCTCGTCCAGGAACGGGCGCGCGCGGGTGTCGAGGATCGCGTGCACCGCGTCCAGCCGCAGCGCGTCGACGTGGAAGTCGTGCACCCAGGCGAGGGCGCTCTCGATGAAGTACCGGCGTACCTCGTCGCTGCCGGCTCCGTCGAAGTTGAGCGCGTCTCCCCACGGGGTGGTGTAGCGGTCGGTGAAGTAGGGGCCGTAGCGCCCGAGCACGTTCCCCTCGGGCCCCAGGTGGTTGTACACCACGTCCAGGACCACCGCGATGCCGTGTCCGTGCGCCGCGTCCACCAGCCGGGCGAGCGCCGCGGGGCCCCCGTACGCCTCGTGGACGGCGAACGGGAAGACGCCGTCGTACCCCCAGTTACGGGCGCCCGGGAACGGCGACACGGGCATCAGCTCCAGCCCGGTGACGCCGAGCTCCGCCAGCTCCCCCAGCCGCGGCACGATCGCGTCCAGCGTCCCCTCGGGGGTGAACGCGCCCACGTGGATCTCGTAGAGGACCAGCTCCTCGAGCCCGAGGCCGGTCCAGCCGGGATCGTTCCAGCGGAAGCCGAGGTCGACCACCGCCGAGGGGCCGTGGACGCCGTCGGGCTGGGCCCGGGAAGCCGGGTCCGGCAGGGGATCGCCCCCGTCCAGGCGGTAGCGGTAGCGGGTGCCGGGGGCCACGCCGTCGGCGGTGCCCCGGTGGTAGCCCCGGTCGAGCGGCGCCAGCAGAACCGTGGCGCCGTCCTCCGCCTCGATCACCACTTCCACCCGCTCGGTCTCCGGCGCCCACACCAGGAAGTCGCCGCGGCCGTTCCCCAGGTACGTGGCGCCCAGACGGGCACGGCGGGATGGAGCGCGTGTGGAACGGGGCGCGGTCGCCATCGTCACGCCGCCTCCGCCGGGGGCGGACCTCCATCCGATTCGCGCTTCAGGAACACGGCCCCGAGGGCCGGCATCGTGAGGACGATCGAGTGGGGCCGGCCGTGGTACGGCACCGGGTCCGTCTCGACCGTGCCGAGGGAGCCCCAGCCGCTGCCGCCGTACGCGCGGGCGTCCGTGTTCAGGATCTCGACCCAGCGTCCGGGCTCGTCCACGCCCACCCTGTAGTTGGCGCGCGGCACCGGCGTCAGGTTGAGCAACACCAGCACCCGCTCGCCGCTCCGGGACCGCCGGAGGAACGCCAGCACGCCGTTGGCGGCGTCGTTCGCCTCGACCCATTCGAACCCCTCGGGCTCGAAGTCCAGCTCGTGGAGTGCCGGGTAGTCGCGCTGGACCCGGTTCAGGTCCCCCACCAGA
The DNA here is from genome assembly GCA_964619975.1 of uncultured Gemmatimonadales bacterium. GTDB lineage: Bacteria > Gemmatimonadota > Gemmatimonadetes > JACCXV01 > JAHWKZ01 > DATLFF01. The sequence goes on along the minus strand of CAZUIY010000347.1, from coordinate 960 downwards.
TGGCGGATGCCGGCGTGGCCCGGCTCGTCCAGCAGGTGCCAGTCGAGGCTCGAGTCGTGGTTCCACTCGGTCCACTGGCCGAACTCACACCCCATGAACAGGAGCTTCTTGCCCGGCTGCGCCCACTGGTAGGCGAGCAGGACCCGCAGCGTGGCCCGCTTCTGCCACTCGTCTCCAGGCATCTTCGCCAGGAGCGATCCCTTGCCGTGGACCACCTCGTCGTGCGAGAGCGGCAGCATGAAGTTCTCGCTGAAGGCGTACACCATGCGGAACGTGAGCTCGTGGTGATGCCACTGGCGGTGGATCGCCTCCCGCGAGAAGTGCTGGAGCGTGTCGTGCATCCACCCCATGTCCCACTTCATGCCGAAGCCGAGGCCGCCCAGATACGTGGGTCGCGAGACCATCGGCCAGGCGGTCGACTCCTCGGCGATCGTCTGGACGTCGGGGAACTCCCCGTAGACCGCCTCGTTCAGCCGCCGCAGGAACTTGAGCGCCTCCAGGTTCTCCCGCCCGCCGTGCTCGTTGGGGATCCACTCGCCGGCCTCCCGCGAGTAGTCGCGGTAGAGCATGGAGGCGACCGCGTCCACGCGGATGCCGTCGGCGTGGTAGGCATCCAGCCAGTGAATCGCGCTCGAGATCAGGAACGAGCGCACCTCGTGGCGGCCGTAGTTGAAGATCAGGCTCTTCCAGTCTGGGTGGAATCCCTCGCGCGGATCGGCGTGCTCGAACAGGTGGGTGCCGTCGAAGTACCCGAGCCCGTGCTCGTCGGTCGGGAAGTGGCTGGGGACCCAGTCGAGGATGACGCCGATGCCGCGGCGGTGGAACGCGTCGATCAACGCCATCAGGTCCTGCGGCGTGCCGTAGCGCGAGGTGGGCGCGAAGTAGCCGGTGGTCTGGTAGCCCCACGAGCCGTAGAACGGGTGCTCCATGATCGGCAGCAGCTCCACGTGGGTGAAGCCG
>CAZUIY010000346.1:0-5999 GCA_964619975.1 uncultured Gemmatimonadales bacterium | reverse complement strand
GCGCTGATCATCTTCTTCACGTACTTCTACACGGCGATCATCTTCAATCCGATCGACCTGGCGGAGAACATGAAGAAGCAGGGGGGATTCGTGCCGGGAACCCGGCCCGGGGCCCGCACGGCCGAGTACATCGATTACGTCCTGACCCGGGTGACCCTGCCGGGATCGATCTTCCTGGCGGCGATCGCGATCGTGCCGCTGATGATCTTCGCGTGGGGGCCGTTCCAGTCGATTCCGCAGTTCATCGGCGGTACGGGCCTGCTGATCGTGGTCGGGGTCTCGCTGGACACGGTCCAGCAGGTGCAGTCCCATCTGCTCCTGCGGCACTACGAAGGCTTCATGTCCAAGGGCCGGAAGATCCGCGGCCCGCGGTACAAGTAACCCGTTGGCCGGCGACGGACGGCGGTATCTGGTCCTGATGGGGCCTCCGGGAGCGGGCAAGGGCACCCAGGCACGGCGCCTGGCGGCGAAAGCCGGCCTCTGCCAGATCTCGACCGGGGATCTGCTCCGCTCGGCGGCCGCGGAGGGCAGCGATCTGGGGAAGCGGGCCGACGAGTTCATGAAGGCGGGCGAGCTGGTGCCCGACGCGGTGGTTCTGGATCTGGTCGACGAGCAGCTCGGCCGGTCGGCGTGCGAGGCGGGGGCGGTGTTCGACGGATTTCCGCGGACGGTCGACCAGGCGCGCGGGCTCGATCGGATCCTGGATCTCCGGGGGGAGACCCTGAACGAAGTGATGGAGATCGAGGTGCCCGAAGAGGAGATCGTGGACCGGCTGTCGGGCCGTCGGGTTTGCAAAAAGTGTGGAAAGATGTATCATATAAGATTCGATCCGCCGCGTGAAGATGGCCGTTGCGACACCTGCGGGGAGGCGCTCTACCAGCGCCCCGACGATCAGCCGGAGACGGTGCAGCGGCGGCTCGCGGTCTACCGGGAGGAAACCCGCCCCGTGCTCGATTTCTACCGGCGGGAGGACGGGCCCGGAGTGACCCCGATCGACGGGAACCGCCCCATCGAGGACGTCGCGGCCGAGATCCAGCGGCGGGTCGACGTCCCCGGAACCGCACGGTGACGACCGGGGCCCGCGGCTTGGTGACGCTCAAGAGCGCGGCGGAGATCGAGCGGATGCGCGCCAGCGGCCGGATCGTGGCCGAGGTGCTGGACGCCATGGCCGCCCGGGTCGCCCCGGGCATCACCACGGCGGAGCTCGACGCGGCCGCCGAAGAGATCATCCGGGCCCATCCGGGAGCGCGCCCGTCCTTCAAGGGGTACGGCGGGTTTCCGGCTTCGATCTGCGCCAGCGTGAACGACGAGGTCGTGCACGGGATCCCGACCGCCGATCGGGCCCTGGCCGACGGGGACATCATCGGCATCGACGTGGGCGTCTTCATGGACGGCTACCACGCCGACGCCGCCCGCACGTTCGCGGTCGGGGAGCCGGGCGAGGACGTGAAGCGCCTGCTGGAGACGACCCGCACGGCGCTGGCCGCGGGGATCGAAGCCGCACGGCCCGGTGGCCGCGTGGGCGACATCTCGGCGGCGATCCAGGGAGTGGTGGAGGCGTCGGGATTCTCGGTCGTCCGGGAGCTGGTCGGTCACGGGATCGGGCAGCACCTGCACGAGGATCCGCAGGTTCCGAACTTCGGAGTCGCGGGCCGGGGGCTCCCGCTGGACGCGGGCCTGGTGATCGCGATCGAGCCGATGGTGAACGTCGGCGACAGCCGCGTCCGGACGCTGGGGGACGCATGGACGATCGTCACGGTGGACGGGGGCCGGTCGGCCCATTTCGAGCACACGGTGGCGATCCTGGAGGACGGTCCGGAGATCCTGACCCGGGCCGCGTGAACGCGGTCGCCGACCGCGACGGAAGGGACGGTACGACATGAAGGTGCGCAGCTCGGTGAAGCCCATCTGCGAGCATTGCAAGATCATCCGCCGGCGCGGAGTGGTCCGGGTCATCTGCAAGAACCCGCGCCACAAGCAGCGTCAGGGCTAGGAGGGGTATGGCACGGATCGCAGGAGTCGACCTGCCACGCGAGAAGCGGGTCGAAATCGGACTCACGTACATCTTCGGCATCGGCCGCTCGTCGGCGGACCGGATTCTGCGCCGTGCCGGCGTGGACCCGGACACCCGCGTTCACGAGCTGTCCGACGCCGACGTCAACAAGCTGCGGCAGGTGATCGAGAAGGACTACAAGGTTGAGGGATCGCTGCGGCAGGAAGTGAACATGAACATCAAGCGGCTGATGGACATCGGCTGCTACCGGGGGCTGCGGCACCGGCGGGGACTGCCCGTCCGAGGACAGCGGACCCACACGAACGCCCGCACGAAGAAGGGGCCGCGCCGGGCGATCCCGGGCAAGAAGAAGGCGGCGGCCAAGAAGTAGTCTGCGCCCCGGCTCACCAGGGCCGGCGAATCCGAACGACCGCGACAGAGGAGCACCATGGCGAAGGGTCCAAAGCAGAAGAAGAAGTCCAAGGTCATCGAGGCCGAGGGCATGGCGCACATCCAGGCCACGTTCAACAACACCCTGATCGCGATCACCGATCTCCAGGGCAACGCGATCGCCTGGGGCTCGGCCGGCAAGAGCGGGTTCAAGGGCTCGAAGAAGTCCACGCCGTTCGCCGCCGGAATCGCCGCGGAGAACGCCGCCAAGGAGGCGCTGAACCTGGGCGTGAAGCGCGTGCACGTGCGCGTGCAGGGACCGGGGTCGGGACGCGAGTCCGCGATCCAGGCGCTGCAGGCCGCGGGGCTCTCCATCAAGTCGATCAAGGACGTCACGCCGATCCCGCACAACGGGTGCCGGCCGCCGAAGCGTCGGCGCGTATAACGATAGAGGGGTAGAGAATGGCTCGAACCACTGGTCCCGTCTGCAAGCTGTGCCGCCGCGAAGGGCAGAAGCTGTTCCTCAAGGGAACGCGCTGCTACACGGAAAAGTGCGCCATCGAGCGCCGCGGCTATCCACCGGGCATCCACGGCCGCATGGCGGCCCGCCGGCGAAAGCAGTCCGAGTACGCGGTGCAGCTTCGCGAGAAGCAGAAGGTCAAGCGGATCTACGGGGTCCTGGAGACCCAGTTCCGCAACTATTTCGAGACGGCCAGCCGCATCGCTGGCGTGACGGGCGAGAACCTGCTCATCCAGCTCGAGCGGCGTCTCGACAACGTGGTCTACCGGCTGGGCCTGGCGCCCTCCCGGAAGGCCGCCCGGCAGCTCGTGCGGCACCGGCACCTCCAGGTGAACGGTCGCACGACGGACATCCCGTCGTTCCAGGTGTCGCCGGGAGACGAGATCCGAGTCAAGGAGAAGAGCCGCGAGATGCCGCTCATCCTGGGCGCCATCGAGAGCCGCGGCAAGGAAGGAACGGTCCCCTGGCTGGACGTGAACCTGAAGTCGCAGACGGGCCGAATGGTCACCCTGCCGAGTCGGGACACGATCCCGATCGCGGCCGAGGAGCAGCTGATCGTGGAGCTGTACTCGAAGTAGACATATCGAACACGCAAGGCAAACGGAGGAATCGTATGGCCCTGGAGAACTTCATCCTCCCCAAGCGGGTGGAGAAGGAAGCCGACAGTGAGAGCACGACCCACGGGGAGTTCCACGTCCAGCCGCTGGAGCGGGGCTTCGGCCTGACGCTCGGAAACGCGCTGCGGCGCGTGCTTCTCTCGTCCCTGGAAGGGGCGGCGGTGTGGGGCGTTCGCGTGGACGGCGTACTGCACGAGTTTTCGACCATTCCGGGCGGCGTGGAAGATACCGCCGAGCTCGTCATGAACCTCAAGCAGCTCGTGCTGGTGATGGCCGAGGGGATGGAAGAGACCACCCTGCGGCTCAGCCGGAGCAAGCGGGGCGAGATCACGGCCGGAGACTTCGAGGACAACGCGCAGGTCGACATCCTGAACCCGGACCTGCACCTCCTCACGCTGGACGAGGACCGCAAGCTCGACATGGAAGTGTTCGTGCGCCGCGGCCGCGGCTACCGCGCGGCCGATCAGCACGAGCACGATCGGAAGAACGAGATCGGCTTCATCCCGGTGGATTCGATGTTCAGCCCGGTGGTGAAGGCGAACTTCGAGGTCGTAAACACGCGCGTGGGGCAGCGGACGGACTACGACAAGCTGACGCTGCAGGTCACGACCAACGGGGCCATCAGCCCCGAGGCGGCGGTGAGCGATGCCGCCGGCATCCTGCGCACGCACTTCGAGTACTTCCTCTCGTTCGACCGGCCGGATCGCGGCCTCGAGGGCGATCTGGAAGAGAAGCAGAACCGGCTGAAGGAGCTGTTCGCCCGCCCGGTGGACGAGCTCGAGCTGTCGGTCCGCTCCAGCAACTGCCTGAAGGCGTCGAACATCCGCACCCTGGGCGACCTGGTCATGCGGAGCGAGCCCGAGATGCTGCGGTTCAAGAACTTCGGCAAGAAGTCGCTGGACGAGATCTCCGAGATCCTGCAGGTGTACGGCCTGCACTTCGGGATGAGCGTCCGCGAGAACACGGCCGGGGAGTACGAGCTTTCCGACCGGGACGAGCTCATGCGCCTGCCGGACATCGCCTTCGCCTTTGGCGAGGATGCGGAGGGGGCTGAGGGCGCCGATGGCGGCAACGGCGCCGATGGCGCCGGGGACGACGGGGAAGAGGAGTAGTTCGATGCGCCACGCCAAGAAGGGAAACCGTCTCGGCCGGGACGCCGCGCATCGGACCGCGATGACGCGGAATCTGGTGACGAGCCTGTTCGAGCACGGCCGCATCAAGACGACGCGAGCCCGGGCCAAGGGAGTCCGTCCCGTGGCCGAGAAGCTGGTGACGCTGGCCAAGCGCGGCGACCTGCACGCGCGGCGCCAGGCGGCCCGCTGGATCCAGAGCCCCGCCGTGCTGCAGCAGCTGTTCGATCACTGGGCCGGGGTCTACCAGGAGCGGAACGGGGGCTACACGCGGATTCTCCGCGGCGCCTTCCGGCCGGGCGACGGCGCGGAGATCGCCTACCTGGAGCTGATCGGTCCCGACGGGGGCACCGCCGCCCCGCCGAGGGAGGAAAAGGACACGGTCGAGGGCTGAACCCGGGCCCCGCGCGCGTTTCGACATCGGGCTGGAGCCGGCGACGGCTCCAGCCCTTTTCGCATCCCCCAGGTCCGCATGGGATCGTTCTCCCGCCACCCGTGTAGATTCCCGCCATGATGAAGAACACGATTCTCTCCCGATGGCTCGCCCCGCTGGCGGCGTCGGTGGCGCTTCTGGCGTCCGCCGCCGCCGCCGCCGGGCAGCCGGCCAACCCACCCGCCCGTGGGGCGGGGACGGACACCGCGGTCCTCGAGATCGTCGAGTTCAGCGACTTCGAGTGCCCGTTCTGCGCGCGGGCGATGCCGGTCCTCGACTCCCTTATGACGGCGCACGGGGACGAGGTCCGGCTCCTGTACCGGCACTATCCCCTGTCGACGATCCATCCCCACGCCGAGGTGGCCGCGCAGGCCGCGGTGGAGGCGGCCCGCCAGGGGGCTTTCTGGGAGTATCACGACCTGCTGTTCCGGCGGCAGGACCGGCTGGCGCCGGCCGACCTCGTGGGCTACGCGGACTCGCTGGGGCTGGACGCCGGGGCGTTCGCCGAGGCGCTGGAGACGGGGAGGCACGCCGCCGCCGTGGCGGCGGATCGCGAGCTGGGGCGCTCGCTGGGGGTGGGGGGGACGCCCACGTTCTTCGTGAACGGCTACCGGGTAGTGGGCGTTCCGCCCATGTGGGTGTTCGAGGAGGCGATCCGGGCGTTCCGCCGGGGCACCGCCGAGCGGCGGCCGGTGGCGCCGCCCGGCGGACCCTGAGCCGGCCGCCGCCTCAGGCGGCTTCGGACTCTTCCACCTTGTCGGGCGCTCGAACCGTATGGGCGTCGCGGCAGTGAGGGCTCAGGAAGATCTGCCGCACCTCGTCTCGCGTCGGGCACACCATCATGCGGGTCTCGCCGGTGTCGTTCACCACGTACGTGACGACCGTGCACTCGGCCCAGTCGGGATGCTTCTTGATC
>CAZUIY010000345.1:0-1170 GCA_964619975.1 uncultured Gemmatimonadales bacterium | reverse complement strand
CGAGCTGGCTGGAGGGCCGCTGCTGCGAGCTGGCGCGCTTCGGCTACAGCCGCGACGGCAAGCGGGACAAGCTGCAGATCGTGTTCGGCCTGCTGTGCAGCGCTGAAGGCTGCCCCATCGCGGTCGAGGTGTTCGCGGGCGCTACGGCCGATTCCGCCACGCTCGCCGCCCAGATCGCCAGGCTCAAGCAGCGCTTCGGGCTCGCCCGGGTGGTGCTGGTGGGTGACCGGGGCATGATCACCGCGACCCGGCTCGAGCAGGACCTCAAGCCGGCCAGCCTGGACTGGATCACCGCTTTGCGGGCGCCGGCGATCCAGGCCCTGGCCGCCGACGGCGGGCCTCTGCAGCTGTCACTGTTCGATCACCGCGACCTGGCCGAGATCGAGAGCCCGGACTACCCGGGCGAGCGGCTGATCGTGGGCCGCAATCCCAGCCTCGCCGTCGAGCGGGCGCGCCTCCGCGAGGCGCTGCTGACGGCGACCGAGCGGGATCTGGCCAGGATCGCGGCCGCCACCTTGCGGCCCCGGCGCCCGCTCCGCGGCCGCGAGCAGATCGCGCTCAAGGTCGGCGCCGTGCTCGGGCGACGCAGGATGGCCAAGCACTTCCGCCTGACCATCACCGACGAGGCCCTGAGCTTCGCCCGCGACCAAGCGGCGATCGCCAGGGAGGCGGCGCTCGATGGGTTCTACGGGCTGCGAACCTCGCTGCCCGCCGCGCGCCTCGATGCCGCTGCCACGGTGCGCGCCTACAAGAGCCTCGCCCAGGTCGAGCGCGCCTTCCGCTCGCTGAAGACGGTCGACCTCGAGGTGCGGCCGATCCACCATCGGCTCGCCGGCCGGGTGCGCGCCCACGTGGTCTTGTGCATGCTCGCCTACCACCTGCAGTGGCACCTGCGCCGGGAGCTCGCCCCCCTGCTGTTCGACGACCATGACCGCGCCGGCGCTCAAGCCCTGCGCGCCTCGCCGGTCGCCGCCGCCAAGGTCTCGCCGGCTGCCGCTGCCAAGGCCGCCGGCCGGCGCACCGCCGAGGGCCACCCGGTGCACAGCTTCCGCACCCTGCTCGCCGACCTCGCCACGATCACCCGCAACACCGTGCGCCTGGGCGACGCCCCGCCGACCACCCTGCTCGCCCGTCCCACTACCCTCCAGCAGGAGGTCTTCGACCGCCTCG
>CAZUIY010000344.1:0-1178 GCA_964619975.1 uncultured Gemmatimonadales bacterium | reverse complement strand
GCGATCCGCGCGATCGCCCGGATGGCGTCTTCGGTGAAGACGAGCCGCGCCCCCTCGGTTTCGAGCAGCGCCCGGTACTGGATCGTCAGGGCGTTCCTCGGCTCGGTCAGGATCCGCTCGAAGTCGGCGGCGGTCAGGCTCTGGAGCTCCACCCGGATCGGGAACCGGCCCTGGAGCTCGGGGATCAGGTCGGAGGGCTTGGAGACGTGGAACGCCCCGGCGGCGACGAACAGGACGTGATCGGTCCGGATCAGGCCGTACTTGGTCTGGACGTTCGACCCCTCCACGATCGGCAGCAGGTCCCGCTGGACGCCCTCCCGCGAAACGTCGGGCCCCCCGCTCGCCTTCTCGCCGGCGATCTTGTCGATCTCGTCCAGGAAGACGATCCCCGCGTTCTCGGTGCGGTAGATCGCCTCCTCCAGGACCTGATCCATGTCGACCAGCTTGGCGAGCTCCTCCTGGAGCAGGATCCGCCGCGCCTCCGACACCGCCACCGTTCGGCGGCGCTTCTTCTTCGGCAGCATGTCCTCCAGCATGTCGGACACGTTGATGTCCATGTCCTCCAGGCCCATCGGCGTCAGGACCTCGACGAACGGCATGCGGGAGGAGCTGGTCTCGACCTCGACTTTGCGATCCTCGAGCTTGCCGTCGGTCAGGAGCTTCCGGAGCTTCTCGCGGGAGCGCTCCCGCTGGGCCTCGGGCCCATCGACGGCCGGCTCCGGCTCCGCCTCCGACTCCTCGGCGACGCCGCCGGGAGCCACTCGGAAGCGGCGGCCCGACCCCGGCTCCGGCGGCTTCCGGAGCGGCGGCAGGAGCAGGTCCAGCAGGCGGTCCTCGACGTTCTTCTCCGCCTGATCGTAGACGTCGTCCTCCCACTCCTGGCGGACCATGTTGACGGCGATCTCCATCAGGTCGCGGATCATCGACTCGACGTCGCGGCCGACGTACCCGACCTCGGTGAACTTGGACGCCTCCACCTTCACGAACGGGGCGTCCGCCAGCCGGGCCAGACGGCGGCTGATCTCGGTCTTCCCGACGCCCGTGGGGCCGATCATGATGATGTTGTTGGGGAGGATCTCGTCCCTCAGCTCCTCCTCCACCCGCAGCCGGCGCCAGCGGTTCCGGAGCGCGATCGCCACCGCCCGCTTGGCCTCGTTCTGGCCGATGATGTACTTGTC
>CAZUIY010000343.1:0-1539 GCA_964619975.1 uncultured Gemmatimonadales bacterium | reverse complement strand
GGTCCCACGCGCTTTTGCAGGACAGCCCGAGGGTGCGTGCTGCGGCGGATATGGAACAGTGATCGTGGATCGCCTCGAGGAGACGGACGCGATCCGCGCCCATGCGGGCGGAGGTGTCGCGCTGGACCAGCAAGGCCGCTTGCAATGCGCCGTCAGCCATCAGTACCTCGCGGTGTTGTTATGGTGTTGACCGACATAGCGAGGCTACGCACAGCGTATGCCAGTCTGTAAATCTTTCGATCCAAACACTTTCCAAAGCTGTGGCGGGTCGTGAATCCGACACCGTTGTCGCATCGCCGACATACTGGAAGCACTTCTGCACCTGGGGTTCAAATGGGGCCTTCGAACTCGCGAAAGGCAAAGTAGAGTCAATTCCCGCGGCTTGGGCTCGCAAGGTAGCGCAGGATCAGGGAGGACAGGATTTGGTCTGATACCATTTCCAACTAACTCTTCGGCTTCGAAGGCATCTATGCGATCCTGAAGGTCTATGGCATACGCACTGCAGATACATCCCCATGAGAGCATTGACGAACTGCGCAGAGCGGTGAAGACGTCTGGCGACGAGGCGCAGAAGACCCGGATCCGGGCGATCATCGCGCTGCGAGAGGGCGCCACGCGCCGGGAGGTGGCGAGGCGCACGGTGGTGGATAGCGACACGATCACCAACTGGATCAAGGCGTATAACCGCGGCGGCGTGGCGGCGCTCAAGATGAGCCGGGGCGGCCGCCCCAAAGGAAACCCGAAGTGGGACCCCACGCTCTTTGAGGCACTCGCGCGGGAGATCGACAAAGGCGGGCGCTCCTGGTCGGTGCCCTGCATGGTCGCCTGGATCCGGGAGTGCTCCGGCCAAGCGATCCCGCAGAGTACCGTCTGGTACCATGTCCGACACCTTAACTACTCATACAAGTCGGCCCGGCCCCATCCCGCCAAGGGTGATCCGGCGCAGCACCAGGCGTTCAAAAAAGGGGGCTCAGCGCCGCCCTTGCCCCGCTGAAAGAAGGGGTGAGGCTCTACTTTTCCGATGAGCTGCGCTACGGCCTGATGACCAACTTTCGCCGGAGCTGGTCCAAGATGGGGGCAAGGGCCGTGCTCCCCCAGCAGATGGGCTACGCCAACCGCTACCTCTTCTCGGCCGTCGCGCCGCTGACGGGAGAGAGCTTCCACCTCATCGGCTTCAAGGCCATGAACAGCGACACCGAGTCCGCCTTCCTTACCGCTCTTAAGCGCGAACATCCCAACGAGCACGTCGTCGTGGTCCTCGACAACGCACCCTGCCACCGCCGAAAGGACCTCAAAGAGATCCCCGGCCTCTCGCTCGTCTTCCTGCCGCCCTACGCCCCCGAACTCAACCCCGTGGAGCGGTTCTTCGAGGAGATCCGCCGGGCGACCGCAAACACCGTGTTCTCAGAACTGGACGCCATTGAGGCGGCAATCACCCACGCCGTCAACCGCTGGGCCAACAACACCAACGCCATGCAGCAGCTTCTCGGCTATAAGTGGATACACGAACAGTGCCGATAGGTTATTTGATAATGGTAT
>CAZUIY010000342.1:0-3053 GCA_964619975.1 uncultured Gemmatimonadales bacterium | reverse complement strand
GCGATGTACTGGAGCGGGGCCGGCGAGGCCGCCGGCGAGGTGACGACGATCGTGTAGTCCATCGCGCCCTCGCGCTCCAGCCGCTCGACCACGCTGGCGACGGTCGAGGCCTTCTGCCCCACCGCCACGTACACGCAGATGACGTCGCCGCCCTTCTGGTTCAGGATCGCGTCGACGGCCACCGCGGTCTTCCCCGTGCCGCGGTCGCCGATGATCAGCTCGCGCTGGCCGCGGCCGATCGGGATCATCGAGTCGATCGCCTTGACCCCCGTCTGGAGCGGCTCCTTCACCGGCTGGCGCTGCACGATCCCCGGCGCCAGGAACTCGACCGGCCGGCGCTGATCGGTGGTGATCGGCCCCTTGCCGTCGATCGGCTGGCCGAGCGGGTTCACCACGCGGCCGAGCATCGCGTCGCCCACCGGGACGGAGAGGACCCGGCCGGTCCTGCGCACCTCGTCGCCCTCCTTGATCTCCACGTCCTCGCCCATGATGACGGCGCCGATGACGTCTTCCTCCAGGTTCAGCGCCAGGCCGTACACGTCGTTGCCGAAATCGAGCATCTCGGAGGCCATGGCGCCGGTCAGCCCGTAGATCCGGGCGATGCCGTCGCCGACCTCGAGGACGGTGCCGACCTCCTCGACGTCGAGCGACGCCTCGTACTTCTCGAGCTCGCGCTCGAGGACCGACGTGATCTCTTCGGGACGGATCTTCATTTCTTCATGCCTCCGATTCTCGCGGTGTGTGCTAACCTTCCCATGGAGCGGCGCTGGCCGCGCTCAGGCGGCGGCGGAGATGGCGGAGCCGGGTCCTCAGGCTCCCGTCGATCACGGTGTCGCCGGCGCGGACCACGAGGCCGCCGAGGAGCGCGGGGTCGACCGCGTGCTCCAGGCGGATCGTCTTGCCGGTCCGGCTCTCGAGCGCCCGCCGGACCCGCTCGAGCACGTCGTCGCCGACCGGGGTGGCGGTGGTCACGCTGGCCGACTGCCGGCCGGCGCGCTCGTCCAGGAGCTGGGACCACGCGGCCACGATCTCCTCGACCAGCACCTCGCGGTGCTTGTCGATGACGAGCTTCAGGAAGCGGAGCGCCAGCGGGTGGATCTGGCCGCCGAACGCTTCGCCGATCACCGCCTTCTTGTCCTCCCCCTCGATCTGGGGGCCCTCCAGGAAGCGGCGGAACCGGCCGTCGGACTCCAGCGCCACGACCACGGCCGTCAGCGAGGCGTCGATCTCGTCGCGGGCGTTCTCGCGGTCGGCCTCGCGGAGAAGCGTCTCCGCGTAGACCCGGGCGATGGTTCCGGCCCGCACCCTACCGCCGCTCGCCGATCAGTTCGGCCACGGCGTCGTCCGCCAGCCGGCGGTGGTCGGCCTCGTTCAGCGCGCGCCCCAGCACCCGCTCGGCGGCCAGGAGCGCCAGGTCGGCCGCCTGGGCGCGGATCTTCTGGACCGCTTCCTCCGTCTCGAGCTGGATCTGCCGCTCGGCCCGGGCCACCATCTGGGTGCCCTCCTCGCGCGCCTTCTCGACGATGTCCTGCTTCATCCGCTCGCCCGCCTGGCGCGCCTCGTCGAGGACGCGGTTGCCCTCCTGGCGCGCCTCGGCGAGGCGCTTCTTGTGCTCCTCGAGGACCTTCTCGCTCTCGGCGCGCAGCCGCTCGGCGTCCTCGATCGTGCTCTGGATCGCCCGCTCACGGGCGTCCAGCGCCCCCAGGATCGGGTTCCACGCGAACTTCCACAGGATCCCCAGCAGCAGGACGAACGTGACGATCGTCCATACGATCAGGCCGGGATCGGCGCTCAGCAGCTCCATCGCGCGACCTCCGCTTCCGCGTCAGGCTCCCGGCGCGTTCAGCGCCATCAGGATGCAGATGACCAGGGCGAACAGGGCGATGCCCTCGATCAGCGCGGCGGCGATGATCATGGTCAGGCGGATCTCGCCGGCCGCCTCGGGCTGACGGGCGATTCCCTCCATGGCGGGTCCGGCGAGGCGGCCGATGCCGAGGCCGGCGCCGATCAGGGCCAGGCCGGCGCCGAGGCCGGCGCCCAGCCAACCGAGTCCAAAAGCGATCTCAGACATGAGTCGGTTCTCCTTCTAGTGGGGGTGACGGGACAACTGGATGAACACCGCGGTCAGGACGGCGAAGATGTACGCCTGGATGAACGCGATCAGGATCTCGAGCACGAAGATGAACAGGGCGAAGCCGATCGACACCGGCACCACCAGCCACGTCTGCAGGATGAAGATCAGGCCGAGCATGCTGAGGATGACCACGTGGCCGGCGGTCATGTTGGCGAACAGACGGACCATCAGCGCGAACGGCTTGGCGAAGTGACCGATGATCTCGATCGGGATCATGATGGGCGCCAGCAGCATCGGCACGCCGTGAGGCATCAAGGACCGCGCGTACTTGACCGGCCCGTTCGCCACCACGCCGCTCACCTCGATCGCGAGCATCGAGAAGAGCGCCAGGACGCCGGTGACCGCCAGGTTTCCGGTCGGCGTGGCGCCCCAGGGCACCAGGCCCAGCAGGTTCATGAACAGGATGAAGAAGAAGAGCGTGGCGATGAACGGCACGTAGGGCCGCCCCTCTTCGCGACCGATGTTCGCGTAGACGATCTCGTCGCGGACGTACACGATCATCGCCTCGAAGGCGTTGAAGAGCCCGTGGTAGACACCGCCCCGGCGGCGCGCCATCGGCAGGAAGATCACGAGCATGAGCGCCGCGGCGAGCCACATGTATACGGTGTACTTGGTGATCGAGAGGTCGAGGCCGAACAGGTGGAGCTCCGGCAGGTGGATCTGGCCGAAGGGAGGCACGTCGATGTAGCTGGCGTCGGCCAGGTGGTGGACCACGTCCACGGTCTGGCCGTGGTCGCCCTCGGCGGCGTGCTCGGCGACGCCGTGGGCGGCCGTCGAGTCGATGGCGTGCCCGAGATCCTCGACCTGAATCATTCCAGCGTTCCCATCCCGTGCAGGTAGACGATCTCGACCGCTCCGAACACCACGTGCAGGGCCGCCACCGCGACCAGTGCGACCGCCACGTGCGGCCCGTCGATCA